>NZ_JBFUJC010000109.1:0-9136 GCF_056401595.1 Paenisporosarcina sp. P4_E4_2
ATACAGCACCTTCGCCCAAGCCAACACGCGATTATTTTCTACTGCAACCAAGTGACACTCGGGATGAGAGGTTTCCATCCATTTTTCATACGTTGGTGACTGTGTTTCAAAAGTGGCATTTTTCGATTTGATGCCCTCTTCGTAAATCTCCTTTACCTCTTGCCAGTCAGTTGCAAGCATGGGACGAATTTTTACGGACATTTTCATACCTTCTTTATCAATTTAATTTTATTTTAGTTTTTAGTTGCATCTTGCAAACAATTAACATATAACTATATTAAAGAGGTGAATCATGGAAAACAAACGTGAGTTATTTCAAGTATTGACCCGCCGCTTCGGCCTTTTGAATAAAAATTGTTGCGCCATTGGTGGCATTGATATTTCAGCTGTGCATAGTCATATTCTATACGAAATTGATAAACACCATGAACCAACCATGCAACAAATTGCAGAGCTTTTGGCAATTGATGTAACGACATTCAGTAGACAGATTCAAACATTAACCAAAATGGGACTGGTCACAAAATCCCCTTCCCTTGATGATAAAAGGTATTACATTTTATCCTTAACTACTCAAGGCAAATTCATGGCTACTGCCATTGAAACTTCCATGAATAATTACTTGGATGAAATTTTTTCACATATGAATGAATTTGAACAAGAAACAGTCTTGAGATCTATTAAATTATTGAACAATGCTATGGCAAAATCAAGTGTGTGCTGTACGCCTATTATATGAGCAAGAGAAATCTTGCTTATTTATTCACTATATAGTTGCATTATGCAAATAAAGGAAAGAGGAACTAACGATGAACAATGAAAAAATGAGTTTTAACATTTTGACGAATTGCTGTAGTTCTCCTGAATCTATACTTGAGGAATCGAATTTGCCAACGGTAATCGTCGGAGCAGGGCCAGTCGGCTTGGCTGCAGCTGCGCATCTGGCAGCTAAAAACGAACAGTTTTTGATAATCGAAGCCGGACCCACAGTAGGACATAATATTTTAAAATGGGGTCACGTCCGATTATTTTCCCCTTGGCAATATAATATCGACAAAGTGGCTTTGAAGCTATTGGAAGAAAGCCACTGGAAGGCACCTGTCATGAAGAGATTACCTTTTGGTAAAGATCTTGTGGAAGACTATTTAATCCCTTTAGCCAATCTGCCTCAAATTAACCCATTCATCAAATTAAATGCAAAAGTAGTGGCAATCAGTAAACAGGGAATGGACAAAATGAAAGATGCCAACAGAGATGGACAGTCTTTCATCCTGTATATCGAAGAAGAAGGCACAACTGAAAGAATTGAAGCAAAAGCAGTCATAGATGCTACTGGTACTTGGGCACAACCAAATCCTGTGAATGCAGATAACGTGTGGACAAAAGGGGAAGAATTGCTTTCACCTCATATCACATACGGCATTCCAAATATAAAAGAATCAGAACGTATTAAATTTGAACAAAAACGTGTGGCTGTTGTAGGTGGTGGTCATTCTGCAATCAATACAATCTTGGAATTAGCTGAATTGGAAGGAACGGAAATCGCGTGGATTTTGCGTAAGAATCGTGTCGAGGAAGTTTATGGTGGAGAATCCCGGGATGCACTTCCAGCAAGAGGTCAATTAGGTTCACGTATTCATCAACTGGTGGACAGCGGCAAAATTAGCGTTCATACCCCTTTCCTGGTAAACGAAATCTCTAAAGAGAATGGCAAGTTAACCATTCATGGTACTATGAAAAACGAGAGATACTCAATTGATAATATCGATGAAATCATTGCAAACACTGGCACTCGACCTGATTTCAGTTTCCTGCGTGAAATTAGACTCGACATTGATTCTGCTATCGAGAGTGTATCTGCCTTGGCACCACTTATTGACCCGAATATTCACAGCTGCGGGACCGTTCGTCCTCACGGAGAAGCTGAACTTCGGCAACCAGAAAAGAACTTTTATCTTGTGGGCATGAAGAGTTACGGGCGTGCGCCAACATTTTTAATGGCCACTGGCTACGAACAAGTCCGTTCCATTGTTGCCCACTTAACAGGTGATCAGGATGCGGCAAAACGTGTGGAACTGGATTTACCTGAAACAGGTGTTTGCAGTACAAATACCGGAGGGAAGAGTTCATGTTGTTAACAATATGGAGGGTTTAAAATGGTTGTAAACAATGGCGGGAATTTATCAATAGCTTATTTTATCGCTTATCTGAATTTAATTATCCAAGCGAAGCAATGCTCCGTTATCTGTGCACAACAATACATGCTCGAAAAATTCTTTAAAGGAAATCCGAACCACTTTGGTCCAGTAACCTATCAGTCATTTATACAGGCAACTGGTGTAATTAATAAGTGATGAATTTTGGCATAGTTACCTTGAAATTTAGGTAACTATGCCTTCTTTTTACTGTTTTTTTCATTGCCATGTTTAAAGTTTCCTGTGATTTTCGCAAGAGCCAACTGGATTTCTTTATCTGATTCAGCCGCTTGAATTTTTGAAATCAACCTCTCTGCTTCCTTGCCTTTTACAATTTTGATTTCTTTCCCCTTAAAGTCAATAAAGACCGAATTATTTTTACTCACTCGATAACTAAAAACCTCTTCATCCAGACGATTTCGTTTATCTATATTACTCATCTTTTAAAACATCCTTTGTAGTTAGTTAATTCCATTCAGGTAATGTTTTACGGAATCCATAAAAAGGTCTGAAGCCATGTTGTTCATAATAAGTATGTGACGTCGAGCTTGCCAACATTTCCATTCTGGTTGTTGGGTATTGGTTTTGTACAAACTTGAGCAACTGTTGCCCAACTCCCTGACCGCGTACCTGTTCACTGACGAGGATTTCACAAATATAAAGGGTGATTGCTTGATCGGTCATTCCCCTCACATAGGCAACTATTACTTCATTGATTGTTGCAACATACGCAATATTGGAATGATCCCATGCTTTTTTTGTGTCTTCTTCTTTTTCTACGAGATTATTCCATCCTTCCAGCTGGTTCAATTGCTTGATGAATGGATAGTCACTCGGTTTGTATGGGCGGATTAGTATGGAAGGCTTCATGTTATTACCTCAATTTTATATATGTTTATTTTTTACATTGTTGTATGATTTATCTATACGCTTTAATGAGGGTGGTGCAACCGATGTTTAAGAATGAAAAGCTGACTATCGGCGTATTTCTTCTAGCAATTTCTGAAGGAATTTATTATACATTCAAGGCAAGGGATTATGTTTATATGGAAGACTACATGATTCACATTTCACTTTTAACCATGGTCATTTTTCAAACGTTTTTTTTGCACGTTTTTCTGATAGAGCCTACTCAACAAAAACGCAAGAATCGGGTACTTTTATTTCTATACGGGATATTGATTGGTTTACCGATTTACTACTTCATCATACATCCTCAATATACATTTCATGATGCTCAATTGTTAATTGAACAAAAAGAACAAGTAGAGCTGCCGAACAAAGACAATGTTGAGAAATTCAATGTTGATGATTTTGGATGGAAACATACAAAAAAAGTTCCTACACACGGCAACAAAGAACTTTATTTTATCGCGGCTATTAAAGATGCAAAGATCTTATACTACACTTTCAATCCAAGAACAGGTGAATATTTCCTCTTCCATGAAACTAACCCTGAGTAAAATGAGCTCCTCAAGGCTTTAAAGTTGTGAGTCCTTTTCTAATCAAATTTGCAGATACCGGTTTTTTCCCTAACTCACGAGACCAAACTGATAACTGTCCTATATGGTGGATTTCGTGCGCTATGGTGTGGCGCATCACTTCTCCCCATGTGAGAATTTCGATGCTTCCATCCTGTCTGGTTTCTTGTAATTCGTTCATTTCCATATGGTTATCCCATGCATGGACAAACTCTCTTACGTCTTGTTGAAAGAGCGCATCCAATTCCTTCACCCGCTCCAGACTTTGATACTCTTCAAAACTCTCTTGGAAATCAGGCTTGCCTTGCAAGACACGAATCCAGCTCCACTCCACATCGATAATATGGAATAATGTGTGCAAAATCCCCCCCACTCCACCTGTCCGGACTTTTAATAATTCCTCCTGAGGTACGCCTTCACACCATTTGTACCATTCTTCTCTTACGATCCAGTTGTACTGAAAAAATGTTTTCATCTGTATTCTCCTTTCTCTTCCACTTAAATAAGTAATTCGCCAATCAATCGATAATTTCCTATCGTATGAGCATTATTGTTTTTTTTTGCATAGGCTAGAAAGATGCAAATGAAGAGTTTTTGAGTTAGAAGGGATGAGAATCAATGTGTGGAATTACAGGATGGGTTCACTTTGAACGCGACTTGCGAACACAAGCATCTGTAGTTGAAAACATGACAAAAACATTGGCCAAACGCGGACCAGATGATGAAAATGTATGGTTGGAAACACATGCAGTATTTGGGCACCGACGATTGACAGTTGTTGATCCTATAGGTGGCAGGCAGCCAATGACGAAAGTACATCATGATACCCGCTATACACTTTGCTATAACGGAGAATTATATAACACGGAAGATCTTCGGAAGGAATTACTGCGAAAAGGCTATACCTTCTCTGGACACTCCGATACAGAAGTACTACTGACTTCCTACATTGAATGGAAAGAACAGTGTGTGGAATATTTCAATGGCATATTTGCCTTTGCCATTTGGGATGAAAAGGATCAAAAAGTGTTTATTGCTCGCGATCGTTTAGGCGTAAAACCGCTGTTTTATACTGAACATGGCGGGGGCTTGCTTTTCGCTTCAGAAATTAAAGCTCTTCTTGCCCATCCAGATATGAAAACGCAACTGTCTCGCGAAGGATTAGCAGAAGTGCTGGCTGTGGGGCCATCCCGAAAACCCGGTTCCGGGGTATTCCATGGAGTGAAGGAATTGCGACCTGCTTACGCATTAACCGTTTCACGCCAAGGTCTTCGAATTTGGCGCTACTGGAACGTCAAAAGTGAACATCACACAGATTCAGTGGATGAAACGGCAGAAAAAGTTCGTTTCCTCGTAACGGATGCCGTCGAACGACAACTTGTATCAGACGTGCCACTCTGTTCCTTTTTATCAGGCGGGGTTGATTCCAGTGCCATTACGGCCATAGCAGCCAATCGTTACAAACATGAAGCAAAAGGACCTCTTCATACTTATTCCATTGACTATGAAGATAATGCCAAGTTTTTTAAAGCGAATGAATTTCAGCCGAATGCCGATGGACCTTGGATTGATAAGGTCGTCAATACATTCGGAACCGTGCATCACTCTTCCATCATTACGCAAGATCAATTAATAGATCATCTGACTGAAGCTGTGCATGTCCGTGATTTACCTGGTATGGCGGATGTCGACTCCTCCTTGTTATGGTTTTGCAGAGAAATAAAAGAGGATTTCACAGTTGGTTTGTCTGGAGAGTGTGCGGATGAAATTTTTGGTGGTTATCCATGGTTTCACAATGCTAATGATTTAAATGGCACTGGTTTTCCGTGGATGCGCTCCACAACCGAGCGAGTCTCCTTATTAAAAGATGATTGGCGCAAAAAACTCAAACTCGAAGATTACGCACGTCAGGCCTATGAACAGAGTGTTGCTGAAACTCCTCGTCTCGATGGCGAATCAAGTCTTGAAGCAAAACGGCGAGAAATGTTTTATCTGAATATGGTTTGGTTCATGACAACACTTCTTGATCGTAAAGACCGTATGAGTATGGGAGCAAGCTTGGAAGTACGCGTACCATTTGCAGATCACCGGCTTGTCGAATATGCCTGGAATATTCCTTGGGAAATAAAGATGGCGGGAAATCGGGAAAAAGGTATCTTGCGAAAAGCATTAGAGGGCATGTTACCTGACGAAGTCCTTTACCGCAAAAAAAGCCCTTATCCTAAAACCCATAATCCGTATTACACCGACCGTGTCCAAGGCTGGCTGAAAGACATTCTGATAGACAAAAATTCGATTCTGCATGAACTATTTGACCGTGACCGGTTGAATGAATTGGTTGAGTCGAAAGGAACTGCATTCAAAGTTCCATGGTTTGGTCAATTGATGTCTGGGCCACAGCTTCTTGCCCATCTCGCTCAAATGCACGTTTGGTATAAAGATAACAATATTCAATTGATTGATTGATTATTTCAACGAAAGAAAGAGCAGATTGAAGTCGAATTGACTCAATCTGCTCTTTTGTTATGACTTCATACCGGTAAAAATTTGAATGGCATCATTGAAGAATGCAGCCGTTCCAGGCTGTTCTTTATCATAGTAGGCAGTAAAGCGTTCATCATCCACATACATCTGCCCAAGTCCTGCATGTGCTTCCTTGCTATACTTTGGCCAATAGTACATAAGCCATTGTTTATGCAGTTCAGCGGCTTTTTGGGCTTTCTCACTTGCGGGATCTCCCGTCTTGAAAGCTTCCGCTAAAGTCATGGCAATTTCATTGGCAAGCTTTGTTACTTCATCATGCTGTGCCTGCGTCATGTTCATTACTTTGCTATTTGATTTATCGACCGTGTCATCTCCATATTTCGCCCGAATTTCCTTGCCGTATTGTTGTTCATTATCATCTACCATTTTTTGTTTGAAGCCTTCAAATTTCTCATCGTTCGTCATGGTACTTCTCCCTTCTGTTGAAGAAATCGTTTTTTCCACGTTGGCAATCAGTAGATCGAGCTGCTTTCGTTTGTCGAGGAGTTGTGAACGATGATCATTCAAGGCTTTCACACCATCAAATGAARGATTGTTCACGATTTGTTTGATGTGTTCGAGACTCAAACCCAGTTCTCTATAAAACAAGATTTGCTGTAACTTATTGACTTCCGCTTGGCCATATATCCGATATCCTGATGAATTGATTCTCGCCGGCTTGAGAAGATTCATCTCGTCATAGTATCGCAATGTGCGTGAACTGATTCCCGACAATTTCCCTAATTTTTGAACTGTGTATTCCATCTCGTCACCTCCTCTTGATTTCATCGTACACCTTGACGTTGCGTCAATGTCAATTGGAAAATCTAAAAAACTTGCAATAAGCTGAACTTTCGTACACTACTATAGTAAATCATTTCAATTGACTAATCATTTAAACGTATCTATATTAGTACAGTGAATAAATATAGCCCTCATCAGCTTAAGATGAGGTAGAGATCGCGATAAATAATAGTTACTTGAAAGAAAGTCAGAGAACTGAACTTGCTGATTTCAAGCGAAAGAATTTTTCGCAGAAGCACTGTGTCGCTCTGATTACTAATGCTGGGACTGGCACTGAATAAGTGCAGAACTGTCATAGTGATTGACCATGAAAACTATCTTTTTGTCTGATTCGGTTTTTGCACACCGTTTCTGATTGCGTTTTATGTACATTTATTTTACAAATCATGTTTTTTGGGTAGATAGAAAATGAACTGAAAGGAGCATATGCTTATGAACACGAACAAAAAACTAGGTTTATGGATTTTAACTGCGTTAGTAGTTGGAAATATGGTGGGATCCGGCATTTTTATGCTCCCCCGCACTTTGAGTGAAGTTGCAAGCCCTGCCGGCGTATTATCCGCTTGGTTGATTACGGGATTTGGAGTGTTGATGATTGCACTCGTGTTTGGCAATCTTGCATTGAGAAAACCTAATTTAACTGGTGGTCCACAGATTTATGCAAAGGAATTGTTTAAGCCGGGCAGTAACGCTTCCACGTTGTCAGGATTTATGTCTTCTTGGGGATATTGGATTGGGAATGTTGCTGGTAATGTTGCCATCATCACCACTTTTGCAGGTTATTTGTCCACGTTCTTCCCTATTTTAGTTAATCAGGCTGAACTGTTTACCATTGGTAACTTCACTTTAAAAATGGGGAATGCACTTACCTTTACAGTTTGTACATTATTGTTATGGGGTGTGCATTATATCATCCTAAACGGTCTAGAAAATRCYGGGAAGATAAATTTTGTTGCCACTGCCACGAAAGTAATTGGATTCATATTATTTATTGTAATTGGTCTATTTGCATTTCAAAAAGCAAACATTCTTCCTTTTGTAGCGCCGAGATATGATGAGCTTGGACAATCTATTGGTCTTTTGGGGCAAGTTAATGGTGCAGCAGTAGCAACTCTTTGGGCATTCGTTGGTGTTGAATCTGCCGTAGTATTTGCATCTCGTGCTAAAAAACCAATCGATGTTAAGCGTGCAACGACGATTGGACTACTTATTGCTCTAACCATTTATGTAGGGATCAGCACGCTAGTTTTAGGAATGTTAAGCCATGAAGCACTAATCGCTTCTGATAAACCACTTATCGATGCCATTTCAACTGTGTTGGGACCAGTCGGTGGAAAAATTCTTGCCGCCATCGGTCTGGTCAGTTTATTTGGTTCCACAATTGGTTGGGTTATGCTGAGTGCTGAAATTCCTTACCAGGCAGCAAAACAAGGTTTATTTCTCCCTTCATTCGCAAAAGTGAATAAGAATGGGATACCTGTCTTTTCTTTAGTCATCACTAATTTAGTTGCACAGGTGTTCATATTCTCCACGGTATCAAATACGATAGCAGCCGCTTTTGATTTCATCATTATCGTCGCAACGCTGTCATATTTAGTTCCTTATTTCATTTCTTCTGCTTTCCAGTTGAAGCTGGTCTTTACTGGTGAAACATATAAAAATGGAAGAGGTAGAATTACGGATGGGATTATAGGAGTTCTTGCTACCCTTTACTCCATTTGGGTTATTTATGCAGGTACAGCCGACCTCAAGACTTTTACATTTGGTGTAATCCTATTAGCCAGCGGGATTCTGTTTTACAGTCGAGTTAAAAAAGCAAACAACAACATTTAATACCCAAAACGCCCACTTCATCTATGAAATGAAGTGGGCGTTTTTATGTGTTTAAGCTTCAATCATAGTCATACATCCTTCTTCCATTCCATCCTGAAGAAGTGCGTTGGCAATTTCGATAGCTTTCTTGCGGACAGTCGTGTCCAGGTTTTTCAATGAATCCGGATAATCATTGTTGTTCCAAGGCATGAAAAAAACTCCTTTTTTTATGTAACTGTTCCCGTAGATCATTTAATCAAAACAACATATGCTGAAACTTTTCAAAAGGGATTTATTTTTTTGTGCAACCTGGAATATGAT
>NZ_JBFUJC010000110.1:0-9060 GCF_056401595.1 Paenisporosarcina sp. P4_E4_2
GGCATATACTGTTATTTATTTACAATAATATTTTTTATTTATTTTAATTAATTAGATAAAATAGATTCCAAGAAGAGATTCCTTATGTTATGATAGCGAAAATTAAAAGCTATGATGAGAACAGTAAATCATCTGAATTCTTGAACAGAGAGCCCCGTAGCTGAAAAAGGGTAAGCATTCACTGATTGAAACAAGCCTCTGAGCCTCACATGGGAACCTTGAATGTTAGGGGGATGGTGTGACGGGTGCTCCCGTTAAAGAGCTACAGTATAAGCATGAAATATATGCCGTACTTGAAAAGGTTCTGATGGTGACATCAGGACAAACTGGGGTGGTACCACGACATGTCAATCTCGTCCCCAAGACAAATCGTCTTGGAGGTGGGATTTTTTTGTTTGCCAAAAAAACATGTCGGAGGGATATGAAATGGAATTATCTAAATGGAAATTCTATTACTTAAGTGCCGTAGGAATTGCGAATATTGGTGGATGGATTTATTTATTGGCCATCAACTTAATGATTTTTGACACAACAGGTTCCGCATTGGCAGTTGCGATACTGTATATGATTAAACCGTTTGCGTTTATGCTGATGGGATTTTGGTCGGGCAGTGTGATTGATCGTGTATCGACGAAGCATTTGATGATTGTCCTTGATGTAGTGCGGGCATCACTCATTCTGTTCATTCCTTTTCTAGATTCCATATGGGGCATCTATGCGGTTGTGATGATTATTCAAATGGCAGGCGCAATGTTTGGTCCTGCCTCTTTTACCTATATGACGTTGCTATTGCCGGAAGACGAGCGAAAACAATTCAATGCCATGCTCAGTTTTGTTCATTCTGGTGCGTTCATCTTGGGTCCTGCTCTTGCAGGGATATTATTTATGCTAGGCTCTCTTGAAATGGCATTGTTTGTGAATACTGGTACGTTTTTAATATCAGCTGGATTGATATATTTGCTTCCGAGACAAAACCGTATAGACTCGTCTGAACCTACAAACTTTACTTGGGGAACAATCGTACAGGATTGGCATTTAGTCTGGAAGTTCAGTAAAATGGCTTTCCCTTTTGTTGTCGTGTATATGGTCTTTCAAGTGGTCATGTTGTTAACGGCTGCGCTTGATTCAACAGAAGTGGCTTTTGCGAAAGAAGTTCTTCATTTAACGGATGCGGCATATGGTTCACTCGTCAGTGTGGCAGGAATCGGCTTTTTAGTAGGGGCATTTTGCACAAATCTACTCGTTAAATTCATGTCGGCCAAACATTTGATGTGCAGTGGGACCATTTTGGTATCCACCGGGTATGTCATCTACAGTTTTTCAATGAATTATTTGATGGCCAGCAGCGGTTTCTTTATCCTTTGTTTTGCACTTGCGTTGGCAAATACGGGATTCACGACCTATATCCAAGAAAACATCCCGATTGACATGATGGGAAGAATCTCAAGTTTATACGGAATGGTCATCTATTCTTTGCAACTGTTGGCTGTTCTGATTTTTGGGATAGCAGCACACTCGTATTCAGTTCAAGCAGTCGTAATCGGTGGCTCCCTTCTTATGTTAATCATTTCTCTCTTCCTGATTGTTTCAGTAAATCGTCTTGCTCTTCCAAAGTGGCAATAGGTTAACTCGGTAAATGCCAAACACTGAAACGATTAGCTCCATATAGTAAAAAGGGGAGAAATGCTTTCGCATTCCTCCCCTTCTATCAACATCCCTTGTTATTGCTTCGGCTCGAGACCGATCAGGCGCAGGAAGTATTCCAGCCCTTTCTTGCCAATTTTTTCTTTTGGCTGTTTATCGACAGGTGCGTCAGGTCCCTTCGTTAAGAAGTTTTTCTCCATTAAGCGAACATCCGTTTCGTCTACCACGCCATCTTGATTGAGATCTTGCGGCACGATGGAAGTATCTTTCGTACCGTATGCATCCACGACACTTTGGATATCAAGGATATCAATCATTTTGTCGCCATTCACATCCCCTGCAAGACTTCTCTGACCAATTCTTAAAAACTGCCCACGTAGCTCACCATTTGCATCATGATATCCAGGAATGAATTTCTTCATCGCTTTAAGATGCCCCGGAACATCGAAAACAACTGTATATACTTGATCGGAAGCAGGAATATCATTGATCGTGAAAGCTCCATTTTGAGCAATTGTTCCCGGATATTTTTTACCACTTCTAGAGAGAGCGTATACTTGTGCTCCTATTTTTGAATAATCCCCTTTTTTCAAAAATTCTGCCCCTGATGCACCTATCAAAAATGCTTCCGGCATTATGGATCCTAGCAACTGTGTATGTGTAGGAATTATTTTAAGATCTTCAGTGCCGTAAAAAGGAATAGCAGTATCTGCTGTTTGTCCGGATTTCTTATAAGACCCGTTCTGTACATTAAATCCAGTAACTTCATCGTAAACTTCATCATTCATTACTTTAATCGTTACATCRAGGAACGGCATATCTCCGTCCAGTCCTCTGAATGCATTTCCAGTAATGGAAGCTCCGATTTTCACATTATTATGATATATACTTTCCGTCACAACTGGCTCATGGAGCGATACCTGTAAGCCTTTTTCCTTTGCATATTGTTTGACTGCATTGTTCAGCTTCACATTCGAAAACTTGAAGTAGTCTTTGTCGATTGCCACATTAAATTCTCCGGAGACAAGCTGTTTCACATTATTAAGGCTGAGTGTCATACTAAAGTTATCGCCGACTTTCAACTCTTTCTTACTATAACTAGTCGTCGTATATTCCGTTCCTTCTTTCATGAAGTAATACTTTTGGTAACCAACTGCCGTTGCAGTATCCCACGTTCTCAACCACAATCTCATAGGTTGTTTTGCAATATCACTTTCCTCAATTCCTAATTTCACATCTCCATTCGCTTGAACCGGGAAGAACCCAGCCATATATCCAGAGGCACCTGTATAGTAAGCCATAGTGTTGGACGATTGATCGACATCCAACCCTTTAGATTGCAATAAATCCACTGTCTCATCCTTAGCTGTTCCATGCAACCACACTGCTTTTTGGCCATCTTCTACTGTAAACATAGAATCATTGATTTCGATTACACCCGATTTTATATCCATGTTCACTTCTGGTGCTTCATTGTCCACGATAAGCGGATTGTCATAAACATATGATTTCCCATCCTCATCGTGTGCAATCAGTTCCAGTATATAGTCGCCTGCTGGAAGCTTTATAGGAATATCACTGATTGGCTGGGACGGATCATTTGTAAATGGTAAGACCGTACCGCTGAACGCACCCGTAAGATACACTTCTCTATCTATTTGTAATTTACTCGTGTTCGCTGTCCCTATGAACCCTACAGCTTTTCCTGTTTTACTGTCTTTTACAAGCACATCCATGGTTTTCATTGGGCTGTTCAACTTCATGATGAAATGGATCATTTTGTCATTAAGTTCCCAGAAAGGTGTTGTATTTGTCACGGATGGTCTAGTCGTTTTGACATAAGCAAATCCTTTTTCCGTCGCCATAACAGCGAATGGGATTTGATAGGATTCGGCAGGATTGTTCGCATTTGTCACATGAATATACCCTTCATATCTTCCTGACGCAGCGCTGGTTGGAATCGTTATTTTTGGCTGGAGCTCCTGCACTTGGCCGCTTCCCACTGTAATCGATGAAGGCACGTCCACTGTAACACCGTTACTCACTGCATCTTGAATACCTTTTCGCTCACCGTGATACTCCACTTCTAGTGTAAAAGATTTTTCTTCCTGGCTGTTGTTCTGAACCGTCACCTTTTTACTTGCTTCAATGGGTTGATCATCTTTTTTAATATGTCTTCCGAATACAATGGAACCTGTTTCTTCATCAATTTCTACGACTTTTCCATTTTCGATATTTTGTGTCTTATCCCATACTTTGATGGAGGTATCTGTATGAACCGCTTGATAGGCATCGATTCGTCCTGCGCCTACTTCGTATACAGAATTATCCCCTTGTAAATCGTCCGAAGTATTCATGAGTGCCAATTTTACATCAAAAGGCGTGTATTCCGGATGCTCCTGCAATATTAATGCTGCTGTACCTGCCACGTGTGGCGTAGCCATCGATGTACCCGACATGCGCACATAGGCATTCCCGTAATTAATGCCGTCCTGTGGATCGTTGATGAATTCCGGTGTCGTAGAGAATATCGACACACCTGGAGCGACTACATCTGGCTTAATATCATAATTTCCATTTACCGGTCCGCGTGAACTGAAATCTGCTAAATGATCGCCTTCTGTTTTTGTATTACTTAACGTTTCAAATGTGAAAGTACCTTCGCCCAGCTCTTTTAACCGCTCACCATCTGCTTTTGACAGGCGGAAGGATGGGATTAACCCGACGACCTCACCCAAGTAGGCAGGTATTTGCCCGTCGACATTGTTATACACAATCACTGATTTAGCCCCAGCGATTTTGGCGTTTTTAATTTTTTCATCAAACGCAAGTTCCCCGCGCTGAATCAACGCAATTTTCCCGCTGACATCTTTCCCGGCAAAATCRGTTGCTTTACCAAGTCCCGCAAATACAATTGGTAAGGATTTTCCTTGCAGWTCTTCTAATTTATCAGAAAAGTCTTTGCCCAGAAGTTGCAAATCTTCTACTTGGTGAGACAAGCCCTTATTCTTATCTTCTAATTTAGGAGAAAAATCTTTGTCGAGACGTTTCGAATCTTCTAGTTGAGGAGAAAGTTCCTCGCTGATGAGTTTTGAATCTTCTAATTGATGAGAAAGGTCTTCGCCGAGACGTTCCAAATTATCATTTTCATTAGTGAAAACGCTTCCACTAAATGTAGGAATGGTCATGGAAACATCGCTTGCCCCTACTGAAATACCAAGAGCCGCTGTTCCTGGAGAACCAAGCGTTTTTTCGTTCGGTCCGGAGTTACCTGCAGCGACTACGGCCACTACGCCTGAAAGCATGGCATTATTTATCGCTACAGAAGTAGCGTATAAAGGATCGTTCGTCGCGGCGCCAAGTGACAAGTTAATGACGTCCATGCCATCTGTAATCGCTTGATCGATTCCAGCAAGGACTCCTTCCGTGGATCCTCCACCCCAAACTCCCAATACTCGATAAGCATATAAATCTACTTCCGGCGCTACCCCTTTCACAGCATAATCCACACCGTTTTTCTGTTGGGCTGCAATCGTCCCTGCGACATGTGTTCCATGGTTTGTATAATACACTAAACCAGGATATGTTGGCTTACCAGCATTAATCCAATCCTCGTAGGTCGTTTCCATCGGATCTGCATCATCATCTACAAAATCATATCCACCTTTATAAGCTTCTTTTAAGTCAGGATGATTGTAGTCAATACCCGTGTCAATAACACCAACTTTAATCCCTTTACCGGTAATGTTCTCGGCATGTAACTTGTCAACGCCAATTTGCGGAATACTGTCTGCCATTTTCGGATCGATGGCTTCTTTCGTTTTTACCGGCGTTTCCACTTTTACCTCGTAATCTTTAAAGACACGATTAACTACACCTGATTGCAGCAAATCCTGTACTGCCACGCCAGGCAACGTCATTGCTACACCGTTGATGGCTTTTTTATACTCTCTTGTGATGTTTACATCTTCCACTTTGTAATTAGTCACGTTTTTCTGTGATTTCAATGATTGAACATGCTCTTTAAAAGCTTTGTGTGATTGTTCCACTTTTTCATTTGCAGCAGAAGAAGATAGTTTTTTTCCTTTCGCTGCTTGTTTCATCACTTCAATTTTCGCAGGCGCCTGTTCAAATTCGACGATGACTTTGACTAATTCAGTGCTATTCGCATCAATATCCGGTGAAATGGTAAAGGTTGTATTTGTTTCTAATTGCTCTAATGCCTTTCTTTGTTCTACAGACAGGCTCGCTAAGATCTCTTCCGCATTTTCAACTGGATTCAGCTCAAACGGGCTTTTCGCCAATACGTTATATGGAGCACCTTGAGATAATAACATGCCAACAGCTAGCGTTCCTGTAAGAATCTTATTGATATTTTTCTTCTTCATACCGCATCCCCTTGTCCTTTTGTAATTGTTTATTTCTCTCTTAACTTATATTTTTTACAACCAAGTCTTTTAAAGAAGAATCCATGAAACTAGTTAACTCGATTCTGTCTTTTATCATCCCATATTTACACTTTTCTGAAAATTAAACATAGGATGTAAATGTTGCTGTTATTGGTTCTATACCAGTATAAAACAAAAGCACTACTCCAGGGCTTTTTATTTAATCATTCATCTTTTGCATATAAAAATGGCACCGGGCATGAAGAAAGGCTGAAACCCTTGATAAGTCAAGAATTTCAGCCTTCCAAGTATGATGACCTGTGAGGGCTTAAACCACCGCCCCCCCTGTCAAATACAGAGTACGAGTATTATACATATTTATGAATAATTTTGATCATTTTAGTCCATTAAATCAAACGGTCGATGTAAAATTATTCACTGTAATTCTTATATTTCTATTGTTTCTAATAAGTCTGTGCAATTTATGTGCAATGAAAAAGTAATGTTATACCATGAGATAGGGTGAATTGTTGAAATTTTTATTACTTTTCAAATCGGATAGGGTGCTTCTTAATATGAGTTTCATATATTATAAGCACCCTTTTTTACTTCATTTAAATTGTTTACTTAATCGTTACATAACGGTTTACTTCATTGCCTTTATTTCCAGCTTTATCAATTGCTTGTAATGTTATTTTATTATTACCTTTACTTACTTTTGATAATTTTACTGAAAATGTTCCTTTACTTGATACTTTAACTTTTGTCACTACTTTATTATTGATTTTTACAATAATTGTAGAGTTAGCTTCTGCAGTACCTTTAATTTGAACTTCTTTATTTTGGTGCTTTGCGATCTAAAACTTTGACTTTTGTAGTAGCACTTTGAATTCCATTTTTATCTATAGCATATACAGATAACTCTGTACCTGCTTTTAGTTGTTTAATCTTGATACTAAATTTCCCATTAGAATCAGCTTTTCCTGTTGCAATAACAGCACTACCGATTTTTACAGTGATCGTTGTATTTGCTACAGTCGTTCCTGAAAGCTTTGTATCATTGTCATCGATTGGATTAATAACTGGTATATCTAGTAACCATTTAGCGTAAAGCGTTACATTACCTGTCACTTTATCTGTTTCAAAATTCCATGCTACTTGACCTGCAGCATCTTTATACCAACCAGCAAATGTATAACCTTTTCTTGTAGGTACTGTTGTTGGTTGTGCAATTGTCGTGTTATAGTTTGCTGTTTTAGAATCTACTGCACTTCCACCCTGGCTATTGAATGATACTGCATACGAGTTGATACTCCATTTCGCATAAAGAACTGTGTTTTCTGTTACTTTATCTGTCGCAAAATTCCAAGCAGTTTGCCCTGCAGCATCCTTGAACCAACCAACGAATGTATAACCAGGTCTTGTTGGTGCTGTAGGCGCTGTGATTGTTGTATTATATTCTGCTGTCTTAGTCTGTACTAAGCCACCATCTTGACCATCATAAATAACAGTGAATTTAGTAGGTGACCATTTTCCATAAATTGTTTTTGCAGAATAAATCGAGCTTGTGAAATCCCAAGGAATTGTAAATGCTTCATCTGCGAACCAAGCTATATCATAACCATAAACAGTCGGTGCTGTTATTCTACGTGCTACAATTTGGTCTTTTACTTCAAATGGAGCATTATCTTTCACTTCGAAATGCACATTATATCCATTCACTACTTTTTGGGTTACGGTTACATCTGCATAATCAGTTGCGCTAATATTGATAGTGAATTCTCCAGTTTTTGTGAAGACACTCTTATCCAATGTAATCGTATGTGCAGCCATATCTACTTTGAATTTCGTTCCATCTACAGTAACTGCASCAACCTTAATTCTCGAAATAGAATTTGCCCACTCAGAATCAATGAATTCAAGTGTAATATCGTTTCCAAGAGCGTTATCTGTAGTATCTGTTAGTACAAGAGAACCTGCTAAAGCATATTTAGCATAAAGCGTAATTGGTTTTGTCACAATGCTTGCAAAATCATATGGTATTGTTAAATTTTGATCTGTATACCAATCGTAGAACTTATAGCCGACTTTTGTTGGATCGATCGGCTTCGTTGCACTTCGATCTACGATTTGAGACGGTACAGGATCTCCGCTATTTGATTCGAATGTTACTTTATATCCTATAACCTGATCCGTAACGATTACATCCGCATAACCTTCAGAAACAATCATCACATTGACCTTTTGTCCTGCTGTAAATAAGTCATGGTTTAGCGTAATGGAGCTATTTGTAATCGTATAATCCTTATCTAAAACTAATTCTTTTGAACCAATCTTCACTTGTTTGATATTATTTTTCCATGTTCCATCATCGTTGAACGTTAACGTAATATCGCTACCTACAATGTTTCCAACTGTATCCTTTGAAACCGCAGGTGGTACTTTAGTCCAACCTAAATAGTAGATCGCATTATCCGTTAATACTATAGGACCGTCTGTAATATTGGACTTCATGTCGCTTGAACCAGCTGCGTCCAAATAGAGGTATGGACCAGGTGTCAAATCGCCTTTTGTGACATGTGATGGAACCATTGACATAGTTGGCGCTGTCGCTTGTCCATTGATAAGCTGATCAGCCAAGAATAAGTCATTTGAATTTTTTAATGTTCCGCCGTTTAAGTCAATATGACGTCTGTATCCAAGTTGTATATCCGGAATTGTCACCGTTTCTCCTGTCATTGCCGTTATCGTGACCTTATACCCTTTGATCGACCCAATATTATTAATTGTTGGCATTTCACTGAACGCAAATTTCTCTCCCAAGGTACTTTGACCCGCTTGAACAGCTTGATCATGTGTTGCTGTTTTGAAGGAAAGGATTCCGTTGCTACCGTTTGACGTTAAGTCATAGGTGTTTGGGTCTAACGAATAAGTCGTTGGTGTCGTGACTATTGAACCGTCACTATTTAGTTTATAGAAAGTTGCCTCAATTTTGGAAATCTTCTCCTTACCTGTTAACCAAGAAACA
>NZ_JBFUJC010000111.1:0-8929 GCF_056401595.1 Paenisporosarcina sp. P4_E4_2
GTCCATGTGACATATCATCCTTTCGCTTTACATCCATTTATTTTAACATAAGAAAAGCGTAAAGCGCCTCTCTTGCCTGACACAAGGAAATGAATAGGCTCTTAGCAGATGCAGAGAATGCTTCGCCTTTCAGAGCACTAAGTGACGCGTGGAGCTAGACATAGCTAATCTTGGATGAAACGAAATCCAAACCAATTTAAGACACAAAAAAACCCGCTCCATTTTATTGGAGCAGGCTACCGGCGATAAATGTTGCATCGTCACCATGTTTAATTGTTTGTATTAATGTTTGGTGCAAATCATAGGCTCCTGTACTACTTCTCATCGTGCTCTTAGGGTTTCCTAAGACGACACCATCGGAATGAAAAAGGAACAAATCACCCGGTTTATAGGAATAAATTTGAGTTCGAAGCTTTTGAGGTCTTCCCGATAAATAACCCATTACTGGTAGTGGGTAAATCATTTTATCGTCATCTCTTCTAGTCATATAAAACTTGATGTTTCCTACACAGCTATATGCAATGGTCTTAGCAGAAAAGTTGACTTTGGTAATCGCTACAGCAGCGCCACGTTTTTGGAACATTAATTTGTTGCATCTCAGCAATAATTCATCAATTGTTTCATGATGGTATTCGGCCAAAATCATCGGAATGATTTCAGATGATTGTCTCGCAATTGGTCCATTGCCTAAGCCATCAGCAATAGCACATAAAAAATACTCCTCATTCATATACGTGAAATACGTATCTCCCGATTCATTGTTTCCCTCTTTTGCTTCCTGATAGACGAATACCTCTAAAAAAGGATGTCGTATCGAGTTCATTACGACACTCCACCAGCTGCAAGAATTGCATCTTGTAACTTTTTAATAGCTTTTCGTTGTAATCGGGAAACATGCATTTGGGAAATACCGAGTTTGTCACCGGCTTCTTTCTGGCTTAACTGATCAATATATGTAAATTGGATGACTTGTTTCTCCCGTTCAGAAAGAACACTGAGTGCATTTGCTACTAACATACGCTGATCTGTTTTTTCATAACCATCATCTTGCTGGCCAATAACGTCAAATAAAGTAATGCTACTTCCATCCGAATCAGATTCAAGAGAATGGTCCATCGAAAGAGCTTGGTAGCTTTTACCCATTTCCATTGCTTCTAATACATCATCTTCATCTACTTCGAGATATTCAGCGATTTCAACGATTTTTGGTGAACGTTGAAGTTCTGTGGTTAACGTTTCAACAGCAGATTTTATTCGTGGTCCGAGCTCTTTAATGCGACGTGGAACATGTACTGCCCATGTCTTATCACGCAGAAAACGTTTAATCTCGCCAATTATTGTTGGAACTGCAAAGGCTTCAAACGTTCTGCCAAACTCAGGGTCGTATCGACGGATAGCACCAAGTAAACCTAACATGCCAACTTGTACAATATCTTCGTGATATGATTTCCCATTTGAATATTTCCGTGCAATGGACTCAACCAGTCGTTGATAATTTATCACCAGGTTGGTTTGAGCTTCTGCATCTTCAGACTCTTGATACGCTTTAATCCACTCGAGAATTTGTTCTTTAGTTTGATGATTAGGAGGAGATAGTTTCGACATTCTCTTCCACCTGCTCTTCTCCGACATACTTTGTCATAAAGACTGTTACGCCCTCTTGGTGGTGGACTTTCACTTCATCCATTAATGTCTCAATTAAATACAAACCAAGTCCACCTTCACGTAAAAACTGTACTTCTTGTTGTTCGTGATAAGGTCCAACTTTGGCTTTTGTTTCTTCAAAGTTAAAGCTTTTACCATGGTCTGATACCATGATTTCAATTTTGTCTGGATAGAGTGCACATCCGACAACAACTTCACCTTCATCAACTCCAGTGTAAGCATGTTGCACGGCATTAGTGATTGCTTCTGAAGAAGCGATTTTTAAATCTTCGATATCATCGTATGTAAAGCCAATTCGACTGGCCAATCCGGATATAGTTAAACGGGCAACACCCACGTATTGGGGTTTTGCAGGCACTCGAATCTCTACATAATCAAATGGTCTCATGATCAGTTTCCACCTTTATCGTCTGTCTCAATATCCATAATTTCACCAAGACCAGTTATATCAAATAATCTCTTTAGACGAGGCGATAATCCCGTTAACTTAACATGGCCGTTAATGGCATTAATATTCTTGAAAAACGCGACAATAACACCCAATCCAGTACTATCCATATATGATACATCCGACATGTCTAATTCTGCTTGCAAGCCATCATTAGGCTGTACAGTAGCTAATTTTTCACGAAGTATCGGTGCTGTAAATGCATCGATTTCTCCGCTAATAAAACCTTTAACGAAATTCTCTTCTTCTTTTATCACGACTTGAATATTCATCTATTGACACCCCGTCCATCCACTGTAACTTAATTGATAATTACTTAATACCACTTCGATATCTTTTTGAAACCTTTTAACATGTTTTTTTGAAAATAACGAGTGTAAAGTCATCACGAAGCTCAAAATTTTGCATTTTTTCCAGTTCTTTAAACACGGTATCTACAATTGTTTGAGCAGATTCGTGTCGTAATGAATAAATCAAAGACGCAATGATTTCCTGTTCAATGAAACCTTCATCCGTTCTGCACTCCGTCACACCATCCGTCATCATCGCAACAAAGTCGCCACATTCCATTTTGACATCGTGCTGTGTATAAGTGACATTCGGTACAACACCCAGCAAAAGACCTTTTGCATGAAGTTCAGAGAACTCTTCTTTTTGAGCATCGTAAAAAAGGGCAGGCTCGTGACCTGCCGAGGCGTATGTAAAGGTTGATTGTTCAACATTATAGCGACCGTAAAACATGGAGATGAACATATCGTCATTGACACTTTTCTCAACAATGCGATTGATAACATCCAATACTTTTTTTGGATCGGAAGTTGCATCCTGTAAACTGTCCATCCCATATTTGATCATGGACATGCATAGTGCAGCAGGAATTCCTTTACCGATGACATCAGCAACTGCAACGCCAGCATTATTCAAATCGTCGCTGAGAAAATAAATATAATCCCCATTCATTTTACGAGCCGGCACAGAAACAAGACCAATCTCCAAACCAGAAACTTTCGGAACAGTTGTTTTCAATAAAGTTCGTTGAACATTGGCAGCTAAGTCCATTTCAACCTTCATTTCTTCCTGCTGTTCCAACAAGCTCTGATGTTCTGCATGAGCAAGCCCATAACGGATCATCATTTCGATTAGCAAATCAAATGAATTCCAAACATTCATTGGCAACTCCGGAAACATTTCTTCTAGTGCTGCCTTATGTATGCTAATTACCTCTTCGGGAGCTATGTTTTTTTGTATAAGTTGACGGCTGAAGTTTTGACCTGCATATAAATTCTGCTCTGTTTGACGCATGACATATTGTCGGAGTATTTCCTTATATTGCCTTTCAATTTCTTGAGGCATTTAATCTAACCCCCTAACGAATCCACTTCGTCGCTTTTATTACGGTTCCTTCACCTAAAACTGTGTCTATTTTAAAATCATCCATTAAACGTTTTACTCCAGGCATACCAGCACCTAATCCACCAGAAGTAGAGAAGCCATCCTCCATCACTTTACGAACATCGGGAATTCCCGGTCCTTCGTCTGATGCAATAATAATAATGCCAAATGATCCGCCTTCTGATATACGTTCAATTTCGATTTTACCTTTTCCCGCATATAAGTAAATATTACGAGCCAGTTCACTGATTGCTGTTGTGATACGTGCCTGATCAACCGTGCCGAAGCCCACTTCTTTTGCTTCGTTACGACCAAGTTGTCTAGCAGCAACAATGTCCCACTCAGTTAAAATTTCTACAGAAGACCGATACCCCATACTTAGGCCTCCAATTCTCGTTGGAGTTTTTCAAGACCATTCTCTAAGTCTAATGCTGTCATCACATCATCTAAACGAATTCCCAATTCGATAAGTGTAATTGCTACCGCGGGCTGAATTCCTGTAATAACCACTTTGGCACCCATTAATCCAGACATACTGATGACATCTCCTAGAACTTTAGCGATAAAAGAGTCTATAAAGTCGATTGGTGTTAAATCGATAACTACTCCACGCGCACTTGTTTCATGCATCTTGGTAAGTAAATCTTCTTGGAATTGTAATGCAGTTTGATCATCAAGCTCCCATTGAATTGAAACAATCAGACAGTCTTTTAATTTCAAAATTGGAATACGTAAGTTCATTCCTCTTCCACCTCCACGATTTTGCGGTTTGTCCACGCCAATGCTTGTTCAACACCACGTTGCAAAGTGCTTGTAGTAGTGAAATCTTTCAAATTAATTCCTAAAGTGACGATTGTTTGTGCAATTTCAGGACGAATTCCGACCAACATACACTTCGCCCCAACTAAACGAACTGCGTCTGCTGCCTGAATGATATGATGTGCAACCATTGTATCCACAACTGGTACGCCCGTAATATCCAGCAACACGACTTCAGCACGATGTTTTACGACACCGTCCAACAAGTTTTCCATTATCAGTTTTGCACGCTCTGTGTCGATTGTGCCGACAAGTGGCATAACTGAGATTTTGTCAAAAACCGGGATCAATGATGCTGAAAGTTCCTGTAACGCAATTTTTTGCAATTGCACAGTACGTTCCCATGTTTTAGCATACGTTTCTACAATGCCATCACGCATAGGTGTAATCCAATTAGCGAAAACCAAAACATATTCCTTCATATTGCTCTCTGTGATGGTTTCATTTTGTTCCAACATATCGTATACAACTTGTGAAAAATGAGTGATTGCTTTCATTACAAAGCTGATTGACCAGCCAAATCGAACAACTTTGCTAGTAAATTCGTTCAGGCGATTCACATAGTTTTTCTCACCTTCAAATAGGTTGGAAATCATTAACTCTGCAAATTCACGACTTGTTTTGTCGATGACATCTTGCGACATTATTTGAAAGAAACGTTCCTCTGAATCGTCTTTCATTAATTCCTGCCATCTGACAAGTATTTCATCTATATTATCTTGAATGAATGTTGCCATCTGTTTATTCATATAGTTTGGTGAAGCCTCCTCGAATCAAATTCATATGTTCCTGCTATTGTATCTGAAAATTGCCAACTACACACGTGTTTTAAATTGGACCAAAAAAACATCGTACACAAAATCTGCGCACGATGTCCTTTATTATGTATGATTAAAACTTTACGAGGCCGAGACTAATTTCAAGCGCCTCATCTACTTCTTCCATCAGTACATCATCCAGCTGGGTAATTTTATCCGTCAGCCGCGATTTATCAATCGTACGCAATTGTTCAAGCAAAATAACAGAATCCCGTTCAAACCCATACTTTTTAGCATTGATTTCTACATGTGTTGGTAATTTTGCTTTTTGAATTTGCGCAGTGATAGCCGCAATGATGACTGTAGGGCTGAAACGATTCCCGATATCGTTTTGTATCACCAGAACGGGCCTTGTTCCACCTTGTTCAGACCCGACTACTGGTGATAAGTCAGCAAAAAAAACGTCACCACGTTTTACGTTCAAGATTTCATCCTCCGCTTACGAGACGCTCCACCGTATGCTCCGCTTCGTATTCCAAATGCAGACACTCGCTTGCAATTGACAAGTTGATATGGGACATTTCCACGTAGCCCTTGATCATCGCTTCTCGTATAAGATTGGGTTGAACATGTTTAATCACTTTTTTTGTCGAAATATAAACAAACTCTCCTGGCTCAGCCAGTTGTTGCTCTTTCTGTCTATCAAGATCGTTCACAAATTTTCGTGGGAGTTTTACGATAACTTCCTTTGTTTCTCTCTTTTCATTCACAGTCAACACCTCCGACAAACCCGTCCCTCTTTTCAATACTTTTCTATCTTACCATTCAAAACTTGGTATGAGAAGACAAAGAAGGAAAATATCTGACAATATTTTTAGTTTAGTCGGTTTATGTCGAACACTATTGCGGATATGTCCTTGGCACCCTATTCGTCAGTACACAAGGAATTTCGTACGATATTGTTTGCAGTTTCTGTGCCCACTCTTCAATGGTTACTAGTTCATTTCCTTGTCTTCCAATTAACACAACTGGTTCGCCAACCGGAACATGTCCATCCAGATGAACCATACACTGGTCCATACAAATTCTTCCGATGACCGGCAAGCGTTTTCCTTGRATCAATACTTCTTGTCCACTCAACCCCCGGAGCATACCATCCGCATAACCGATTGGAAGTGTGGCTATCCACTCTTCCTCATCGGCAGTGTAAGTAGCACCATAACTGATTGTAGAACCTTTAGTCACTTTTTTGACATGCACAACTTCTGTATGCAAACTCATTGCTTTTTCCAATGGAAAAGGAAGTCCATTATCAACATGTGCTGATGGTGATATTCCGTACATCGAGATCCCAAACCGTACTGCGTCAAATAGTGATTCTTTGTGCATCAATGCAGCTGCACTGTTCGCAGTATGAATACATCGTGGTTTTTCAGGAAAGCAATGCAAAAACGTTTTGAACTTTTCTAGCTGACGTGTAAATTGGTCCATATCTTTATCATCAGCCGTCGCATAATGAGTAAAGACGCCATCAATCACGACATCTTGTCGATGATTGATAGTTTGAATAAGCGTGCTTAATTCTGATTCCGTAGTTACACCTAACCTACCCATGCCAGTGTCAATTTTAATATGTATTTTCAGCTTTTTGGGTAAGGACGGAATGTGAAGAAACCAATCATTTTGAAAAACGGTAAGCATAATATCGTGCTGGCTGGCAGCATTTGCAAAGGATGGGGGAGATGCACCTAACACAAGAATGGGCGATTCGATGCCACTTTCCCGCAATCGAATCGCTTCATCTGGTGTGGCAACGGCAAGCATGCTTGCCCCCGCTTCTATTGCAGCAGTCGAAACTTCATAATCACCATGTCCATAAGCATTTGCTTTTACTACCGCGATCACATCACTAGATGGACCAATATGTTTCTTCAGATTAAGTATATTCATTTTTATTGCATTCAAATCAATTTGTGCGAATGTTGGTCGATAAAAATTAGCTGGTTGCATGGTTATACCTCATTTAAAGTACGATAGTTATAATAATTGTTTTATTTTAAATCATCTGCAGTCATCGATGAAGCCACTGTTATCATTTCTTCACGAGACATCGAATCTGATGCTAAGAAGAATTGAATGCCGTTCTGTTCCCAAGTGATTGATTGATCTGTGATGGCCCCGATTGCAAATCCAAGATCGGCAGGGTCGCCAGCAGCAAAAACAGGTACTAAGTCAACAGATTTTTTCGTAATTGGAGATTGAATGAGCGTAAACTCTTTTTTACCACCATACGTCATGATTACTCGTTCTTGTGTATCATTTTTAATCACTTTTTCCTCCAGCTTATCTACGCCTTCCCACTGTAAAGAAGGGTAATGCGTTTTGAATACTGGTACCTCAGCATCTTTACTTGCAGTTTCATTCTCTGTTTTTTCTTCAGAAGGCATCTCCGCTTTGTAATCGGCAGCACTTCTTGAAGTTCCTAATGTAATCTTATCAAAAGTAATCAAGATTTGTTCTTGTTTTTGATCATTTAAGATAGATACTTTTGTCGGAAGTAATGTTTTCTTACTGATATGGATTTGTTGTGTCGGCAACATTTTTTGATGACTGTTTCTAGTTTTTGTTTCAAAGATATACGAATTTTTGTTTTCTGTCATTTTTGACGCTTTATCCGCTTTAATATCTTGTGCTAAAGACCCGATTAAATAGGCTTGGCTATTTTTTTCCGGCCAATCACTCTGGAATTTGTAAGTCTTACCTAATGTAGGGGTAATCACAAATACGCCTTCTTTATTTCGAACAATCGTTTGTGAAACATCTTCTTCCGCTTGGCTAACTTTCACTCGGTAAAATTCTGGTTTTGTGTGCCACACACTGACATCGTAAAGACGTGGTTCAGAACCTGTACTGATTTGCATCTGTGCTTCTAACTCATACCCTTTCGTGTCARCCCATTTACTACTCAACTTCTTCAACACATCTTCTTTTGACTCTGCCCCACATGCTGTTAACAAAAGCATTAACAGTACAACTAACCCTGCAAATAAACGGCTACGCATAAATCCACCCTTTCTCATATCGATCCGTTAAAACATCTTATGAAAGAGGGACAGGGATTATTCAACCAATATTACTTGGGCTGCGGCGAATTGTTTTGTGTGTGTAATACTCACATGACCGTTGACTTCTTGTCCTTTAAAATACAGGACAGGTTTTCCCACACTGTTTGAAATCACTTCAATATCCTGAAAGCTGCAATGCTTGCCTATGCCAGTCCCTAATGCTTTTGCAAATGCTTCTTTCGCTGCAAAACGACCAGCTAAAAATTCAAGTTGTCTTGCTTCTTTCAAATTAGTAAAGCGCTCCAATTCACGTACAGTCAGAATACGGCTTTTAAATTTAGTCGTAAGCATATGTGCATCTTTGATACGTTCAATTTCTGTCACATCCAAGCCAATTCCTTTAATCATGCAACACTTCTCCTTTCAACCCATGGCATTTTCACGGTATAATATTTACATAGAAATTCGAGGTGAATTCATGTTTAGTCGTACAGAAAATTTTTCACAATACATTAAGTCTTACCCAGTGGTTTCTACAATTATTGCCCTTAATGTTATCATTCATTTGCTTACATTAGTCCCAGTCATTGGCCCAGTGCTATTTAATTATGGAGCAGGTGTCAATTACCTAATCTCCGATGGACAATGGTGGCGTTTCATCACGCCAATGTTTTTGCACGCAGGTTTAATGCATTTACTGTTCAATATGTTTTCACTATATTTGTTTGGACCTGAACTTGAAAAGCTTGCAGGAAAAGTCCGTTTTTTAACCATTTATTTCA
>NZ_JBFUJC010000112.1:0-7500 GCF_056401595.1 Paenisporosarcina sp. P4_E4_2
GTGCAATGATTTCATCCTGATAAACAATAACTGCACCAATTGGCACTTCACCTAGAGTGGCAGCTTTTTGAGCTTCGCTTAATGCTTCAAGCATGAAAGTCTGGTCTTTTTCAAATACATCCATTTCGCATCGCTCCTTCATTTTAGTGTAGCATGTTTTGTTCATCCTACGCATAGCATAAATGAGATGTGGAACAAGGAGGTTTTAGATGAATATTTATGTAGTAAAGCAAGGGGATAGTCTGTACTCTATTGCCAATAGGTTCGGGGTCGACCCTACCACACTGGCCAATTTCAATGAGCTTACTGATCCGAACGTTTTGGTAGTAGGTCAAACGATTGTCATTCCTGGCGCACCAGATCCAAATCGCCCAACGACTGATACGAATGCGTACGTGGAATGGTACACCGAAAAACCATCCCAAGCCGTGCTGGATGAGGTAAAGAAACGTGGTCCATTATTGACGTATATGATGCCATTTTCATATGAAGTCAAACGGGATGGTACGTTAACGCCATTGGATTGGAGTGGACTTGATCAGATTGCGCAAGATCAAAATATGGTTTCTGCAATAGTTATTTCCAATATCGAGAATGGTGCATTCAGTGACACTTTAGCACAAGACATTTTCGCGAGCACTGCTGTGCAAGATAAACTCATTCAAAATATCCTGGCTGAGGCCAAGGCGAAAAATGCAAAAGATATTCATGTGGATTTTGAGTATTTACGAAAAGAAGATCGACAAAACTATGTTAACTTCTTAAAGCGTTTAAAAACAGCGGCAAAAGCAAAAGGTTTGACTCTTTCTGCTGCACTTGCTCCGAAAACGTCCGCCGATCAGGTCGGAAAATGGTATGGAGGGCATGATTACAAAAAAATCGGTGAAGTAGTCGATTTTGTTGTCATTATGACCTATGAATGGGGCTATAGCGGAGGTCCACCGATGGCCGTGTCTCCAATTGGACCGGTACGTAATGTACTCACGTACGCATTAACAGAAATACCTGCTAAAAAAATCATGATGGGTCAAAATTTGTACGGGTATGACTGGACATTACCATATAAACCAGGAAATCCACCGGCTCAAACGATTAGTCCGAAGCGGGCTGTGGAACTTGCCCGGGAACGTAATGCAGCAATCTTATATGATGAGGTAGCGCAAGCACCATATTTCAATTACTGGCGGGACGGAAAAGAACATGTAGTATGGTTTGAGGATGCCCGTTCGATTAAAGCAAAATTTGATTTATTAAAAGAATTAGGTTTGAAAGGAATCAGTTACTGGCACATTGCCTTCCAATTCCCACAGAACTGGGTCGTTCTTAATGAAATGTTCCACGTGAAAAAAAGATAGAGCTAAAACCCTTTTCCGCTTTGGAAAAGTGGTTTTTAGCTCTGTTTTTCGTTTTCCAGCTATGATAGAATAAAGGGCACTGAACGACTGAGAACGAGTAGGAGGACTTCTGATGCCGATTCCATTTATCACAGTTGAAGGCCCAATTGGTGTTGGAAAAACTTCATTATCTAAGGCCATAGCCGATGCAAATAAGTTTCAACTTTTAAAAGAAATTGTGGATGAAAATCCATTTTTAAATAAGTTTTATGAAGATATCGATGAGTGGAGTTTCCAAACGGAAATGTTTTTCCTTTGCAACCGCTACAAACAACTAAGTGATATTCAAAAGAAATACATTGCCAATCATGAACCTGTCGTTGCAGACTACCACATTTTCAAAAATTTAATCTTCGCCAAACGTACACTTCCGGCAGAAGAGTATGTGAAGTACGAATCAATTTACCGTATTTTGACTCAGGATATGCCAAAGCCGAACATGGTCATCTATTTGCATGCTAGCTTGGATACACTGATGAAACGCATCGCACAGCGTGGGCGTGAATTCGAAAAATTGATAAGTGCAGAATATATGGAACAACTTTCAGCTGATTACCATGCATTCATTCAGTACTTTGAAGAAACACATCCGGAAATTCCGGTTCTTCGTTTCAATGGAGATGAAATTGATTTTGTTCAAAACGAATCTGATTTGAAATGGATCTTAAATAAAGTAGATGAAACGCTACAAAAAAGGAGTCTCCACGCATGAACTTACGTGAAAAATATGGCATTCCAAAAAATGCCGTGATTACAATAGCAGGTACAGTGGGTGTAGGGAAATCAACGATGACCAAAGCACTTGCAGACGCACTAAAATTCCATACCTCTTTTGAAAAAGTGGACGCCAATCCATATTTAGATCGTTTCTATGATGACTTTGAAAAATGGAGCTTCCACTTACAAATTTATTTCCTGGCAGAACGTTTTAAAGAACAAAAACGTATTTTTGAATACGGCGGCGGTTTTATTCAAGATCGCTCGATATACGAAGATACAGGGATTTTCGCTAAAATGCATATGGAAAAAGGCACAATGAACCTAACAGATTATGAGACGTATACAAGTCTCTTTGATGCAATGGTGATGACGCCGTATTTCCCGCATCCAGACTTACTTATTTATTTGGATGGATCTATTGAAGACATTTTAAGCCGCATTCAATTACGTGGGCGTCCAATGGAACAATCCACTCCAGTTGAGTATTGGTACGAAATGCATGAACGCTATGAAAACTGGATCAATTCTT
The DNA here is from genome assembly GCF_056401595.1 of Paenisporosarcina sp. P4_E4_2. Taxonomy (NCBI): domain Bacteria; kingdom Bacillati; phylum Bacillota; class Bacilli; order Caryophanales; family Caryophanaceae; genus Paenisporosarcina; species Paenisporosarcina sp. P4_E4_2. The sequence goes on from NZ_JBFUJC010000112.1 coordinate 2,644, forward strand.
TCAACGGCTGTCCTGTCCTGCGATTAAATATCAATGATTATGATTTGATGAAAAATCCTGAGACTGTGGAACCGATTGTTGAGCGTATTGGTCACTTTATTCAACAAACATCGATGTTACGTAGATAAAATGGACGAGCCTTCAGCGAAAGCTGGAGGCTTTTTTCTATTTGTAAATATCTCATTTGTTTCGCTTAACTGTTAGGTAGCTGGCAAACGCAATGATTGGGAAAAGTGCCAACAGACCGATGAGTAAAGTGAAACCGTCATTATTGTTAGGACCTGAAAAAGGGGTGGGCAGTTTGTTGCCAGCATATTCCCCATCACGCGTCGCWTTATAATATTGCCCATCGGGGTCTTCAATCGCTATCGCTTCATCTGTGCTTGTATCAATGATAGAAAAATACTTCGTGCCACTGGCGTACGAATTTGAGAAATTACCGGAATACGTACCCTCATTCGTAGAATATAAAGTAACTTCTCCGATTTCTTTATCGATTTGATCGACAATCTCATCACTTAAGACGTAAACATAGCCATCCCATACGACAAAAGAATATGCCCACTCAGCTGATGATTTATTGGGCAAGAAGACCGTCGTACATACAAGTGATATTAAAAAGGAAATCAATAAAGATTTAAATTTCATCCGAACCCTCCTTATTCTTCCATTTGACGGTAGAAAAGCAGTTTACGTTACAAATCATTGGAAATTAGTTATTAGAAAGCACAAAAAAAGGCAACTCAATGAGTTGCCTTCATAATATTCTGATTAGTTATGTTAGAAGAAAATTCGTTACGTTAGTAACGAATAACAATCTCCATTTATATGCGCGTGTTTGTTGAAAAAATGGAGGAGGTAGAGGGATTCGAACCCCCGCGGGATTTGACTCCCCTGTCGGTTTTCAAGACCGATCCCTTCAGCCAAACTTGGGTATACCTCCGTGTCAACAAGATATAATTTATCATGTACAAAAACTAAAGTCAACAACTACAGGTGATTAAATTAAAATTTAAGTATTTTGTTTTTTTGCGCATTTTTTTCAAATGATTTGCGGTGCATAAGATAATAAAGGAAAGCGGGAAGTGAGAGCTGCCCTTTTGAAGTGTTAAATCACTTTTTCTTTCACGATTACTTCCAGCATGGTTTTATACTGTGTGAAATTATACGAAGAGTTATTCACTCTTACCGTCATAAAATCAATTTGATCAACGATTTCATTTTCCAATAACTTTCTCGCTTCCAGAACTTTTAAGGTTCCTTCGACTCCTGTATAGTCATTTGCTTTTCCATACCCTTGATTCGTATAGTAATCAATAAATCCTTCAGCCCAATTGTTGTCTCGTTCTTTATAGGCTTTTTCAAATGAGGCATGAAGATTTTCTTGATCCACGTAAATTAACAAAGGGTTCAATGGTTCAATTATTTTTGCCAGCTGTAAGATATAGTCTGAAACAATATCGCTAGAGGAATTGTATTTAATCATGCTGATGGTTATGGGGTTCTGTATAAAACAGCATTCGAAAATATAGGTTTTGTGACTCTTGACCGCGTGTTGTACAAATTCCTTCCAGTTATTTATCATAAGTGGAATATGTATATCGAGAGGCAATTCATAAATATCATTCTTTGAAAGAAGTGTATATACGTCATCAGGAAGACTTGAAAGGTTTGTGTTTTTCATTTTTTGATAGGAAATGAAAGTTCCGTTCTCTTGTTGTTTCGCATTTTCTTTTAATATAGTTGCGTACTCAGTGTTTGCTGAAAGTAATTTTTCAAATTCTTCGTTTGTATAATAAGCAACTCCATCATAATCTGCAGGATGGTTTAGGTTTCCTTCAGAGAAAAGTTCGTTTTCTATATCATGCTCTTTCAATAGTTCATGCATAAGTTTGGCTGTTGTTGATTTCCCAAAGCCAGGCAACCCTTCAACTAAAATCAATTTTGTGTTCATGCTAAGTTTCTCCTTAAAGTGAGGATGAATTTACATTCCTATTATTCAATAAGAAAAACCCTTTTTCCTTCAAGCGAGGTAATGATTTTGTAAAAAGTCTCAGAGAATGAAATAGAAGGATTTGATTTTTTGTGGCTAAGTAAGTATACTAATAAATACCGTGCTAGGTGGGAAGGTAGCGGTGTCTTGTAACTCGCAATCCGCTCTAGCGAGACTGAACTCCTTCTCTGAGGCTGTTTATATGTAGGGTCTGACTTTTGCACGTAGTGTTGACGTCTGGGTCCTGCGCAATGGGTATCCATGAATCAGGTCAGGTCCGGAAGGAAGCAGCCTTAAGTGGACTTTTCTCATGTGCCGCAGGGTTGCCTAGGCAGAGCTAACGACAGAGGTTCCGCTTATGTATAGCAGTCGAAGGAAGGTGCACGGTATACATACTTCCATACAGGTGTTTGTTCGCTAACCATGCGAATGAACGCCTTTTTTCATTCTCGAATTCTTTGCTTTCAAAGAGCTAGAGTGAGTGCCTTATGTTATAATTAAAGAACTGTTTAAAATTACACTATAAGGGGAGAAATCAGTTGGCGTATCAAGCTTTTTATCGTGTTTACCGACCTCAATCATTCGCGGAAATGTCAGGTCAAGCACATGTGAAACAAACCCTTCAAAATGCTCTCCTTTATAATAAAACGACACATGCTTATTTATTCAACGGTCCACGAGGGACAGGGAAAACAAGTGCGGCAAAAATCTTTGCCAAAGCGCTGAACTGTGAAAAGGCACCCGTATCTGAGCCGTGTAATGAATGTGAAACGTGTAAAAGTATAACCAACGGATCGAATACAGACGTTATTGAATTCGATGCTGCATCTAATTCACGAGTTGAAGAAATTCGCGATATCATTGAAAAAGTTCGGTTTGCTCCTGCAAACTCGCGTTTTAAGGTGTATATCATCGATGAAGTGCATATGCTCTCCAACAGTGCTTTCAATGCTTTATTGAAAACACTTGAGGAACCACCGGCTCACGTTGTGTTTATACTAGCGACCACAGAACCTCATAAATTGCCACTCACGATTATTTCCAGGTGTCAGCGCTTTGACTTCAAACGAATTACGGCATCCGATATTGTGGACCGCATGAATGTCGTATTGGCTGATTCAGGAATCCCATCAAATGATCAAGCATTGAAAGTCATTGCGCAAGCTGCATCAGGCGGTATGCGTGATGCGTTGAGCATGCTCGATCAAGTGGTATCGTTCAGTGGTGACGAAATGACAGTGGAAGACGCACTTCTTGTAACAGGGTCAATTGGTCAGGATATCTTCTACCAACTGGCAGAGTCCTTATTAACGAAAGATGTTGGGAAAGTATTAACTCTTTTAGAAGAATTAATGAAAGAAGGAAAAGATGCAGTTCGCTTAACTGAGGACTTAATTACCTTCTTCAGAGACCTGTTATTAATGAATACCGCTCCATCTCTTGATGAGTTATTGGAACTCGCATCCGGTGAGGAGAAGTTTAAACAACTTGCCCATCAGTTCCCGATTGATACGTTATATCGTTACATCGAAATCCTATCAGCCACTCAACAGGAAATGCGTTACTCGAATCATGCAAAAGTCTATTTAGAGACCGCTCTATTAAAAATGTCACAAGTTAAAGTAACTAATTCTCAGCAAGCGACAGTGGATTTAAGTCCCTTTGAAGAGAAAATTGCTCAACTTGAACGAACTGTCATCGCGCTTGAACAACAACTGAAACAAGGTATTGCAACAAATGGTTCACAAACTCCTCAAGCGAGTGAATCACAAAAACGCCAGAGGTTAAGAACTCAAACTGGTTTCAAAGCACCGTCAGGCCGCATTCAGGAAGTCTTAAAAACGGCTACGAAGCAAGATATTCAGTTAATCAAATCGCACTGGCCAACGATTATGACGCAATTGCAAAAATCACATGCCGCATTATTGAATGAAGCAGAACCAGTTGCGGCATCTACCGGTGCATTTGTGTTAAAATTCAAATATGATATTCATTGCCAAATGGCTGCGGATAATCAAACGTTTTCAAGCGCCTTTTCTCAATTGCTCATGAATTTAACAGGTAAGATGTATGAGATTCTTTTTGTTCCTGAAGAAGCTTGGGTGAAAATCCGTGAAGAGTTTATTCGCAACAAAGGGTTGAAGGAGTCCGATTCTGATGCAGATGCAACTGCTGAGCCAAGTGAGACGGAACAAGCTGCAGACGAAATGTTAAGCTTTATGCAGGAAGAGAAAGCAGCCACGGAAGACCCGTTGATTGTAGAAGCGGAAAAATTATTTGGTAAAGAATTTGTAGAAATACATGATGATTAGGGAGGAAAAATAGTATGCGTGGAATGGGTAATATGCAAGGTATGATGAAACAAATGCAAAAAATGCAAAAGAAAATGGCTGAGGCTCAAGAAGAATTGGGAACTCAACATTTTGAAGGTGTTGCAGGTGGCGGTATGGTTAAAGTAACTGTTACTGGACACAAAGAAGTAATCAGTGTTGCTTTGGATGAATCAGTTGTTGATCCAGAAGACATCGAAATGTTACAAGACTTAATCGTAATCGCTACAAACGAAGCGATGAAAAAAGCAGAAGAAACTTCGAACTCCACGATGGGACAATTCACGAAGGGATTGAACCTCCCTGGCATGTTCTAGGAGGAAATCACATGCATTATCCTGAACCGATATCAAAACTAATTGATAGTTTTATGAAGTTGCCAGGTATTGGGCCGAAAACTGCGGCCCGTCTGGCATTTTTCGTGCTAAGTATGAAAGAGGACACTGTACTTGAATTTGCTAAAGCGTTGGTAGATGCTAAGCGTAACTTAAGTTACTGTTCTATTTGTGGTCATATTACAGATATAGACCCATG
>NZ_JBFUJC010000112.1:12500-19074 GCF_056401595.1 Paenisporosarcina sp. P4_E4_2
GGCGGCCGTAACTATAACGGTCCTAAGGTAGCGAAATTCCTTGTCGGGTAAGTTCCGACCCGCACGAAAGGCGTAACGATCTGGGCACTGTCTCAACGAGAGACTCGGTGAAATTATAGTACCTGTGAAGATGCAGGTTACCCGCGACAGGACGGAAAGACCCCGTGGAGCTTTACTGTAGCCTGATATTGAATTTTGGTACAACTTGTACAGGATAGGTAGGAGYCTGAGATTCCGGAGCGCCAGCTTCGGAGGAGGCGTCGGTGGGATACTACCCTGGTTGTATTGAACTTCTAACCCTTGCCCCTTAGCGGGGCAGGAGACAGTGTCAGGCGGGCAGTTTGACTGGGGCGGTCGCCTCCTAAAGTGTAACGGAGGCGCCCAAAGGTTCCCTCAGAATGGTTGGAAATCATTCGTAGAGTGTAAAGGCAGAAGGGAGCTTGACTGCGAGACCTACAAGTCGAGCAGGGTCGAAAGACGGGCTTAGTGATCCGGTGGTTCCGCATGGAAGGGCCATCGCTCAACGGATAAAAGCTACCCCGGGGATAACAGGCTTATCTCCCCCAAGAGTCCACATCGACGGGGAGGTTTGGCACCTCGATGTCGGCTCATCGCATCCTGGGGCTGTAGTCGGTCCCAAGGGTTGGGCTGTTCGCCCATTAAAGCGGTACGCGAGCTGGGTTCAGAACGTCGTGAGACAGTTCGGTCCCTATCCGTCGTGGGCGTAGGAAATTTGAGAGGAGCTGTCCTTAGTACGAGAGGACCGGGATGGACACACCGCTGGTGTACCAGTTGTTCTGCCAAGAGCATCGCTGGGTAGCTATGTGTGGCCGGGATAAGTGCTGAAAGCATCTAAGCATGAAGCCCCCCTCAAGATGAGATTTCCCATTACGCAAGTAAGTAAGATCCCTCAAAGACGATGAGGTAGATAGGTTCGAGGTGGAAGCGCGGTGACGTGTGCAGCTGACGAATACTAATCGATCGAGGACTTAACCAAAATGAATTTGAATGGTTTTCAATGACCCGTTTATCCAGTTTTGAGTGAACAAGCCGATGGTAGTTGGGGGTTTCCCCCTGTGAGAGTAGGACGTCGCTAGGCAAAATAAGAAACCGATACCTTCCGAGGTGTCGGTTTTTTTGTGATCTTTTTTAATGTTTGAACAGGAGCGCAGCGAAAACGAGACCATTAAGAGTTTTATGGCCAGCCATGACCCTAACCCTAACCCCTAAATGGGAGCCATTCCACTGACGTTGCATGGCTCTTTTCTGTTGGAGAGGGATTCTTTAGAGCAAGTCGATAAAAAGACGTCGATGGGTTAAGCAAGTAAACTTGCGAGTGAGATGGCTTTGAGCGATAAAGTGGTTCATATGAGCGATAATTACCGTTATCTGAGCGATAAATATAGGAAAGCAACTTTCAAGAATAAAAACTTGTTTCAAAGACCAACATAACTCTTCTTATGAGATTGCCAATCTATCATTTCGTTCACGATGTCTTAGGAGAGGAAAATGAATATTACAAAAAAGCCTTGCGATTGATCATCAGCAAGGCAAATAATTATTTAATGTATTTTGATGCAATATAGCCATAGTAAGTCTTGCCATTTTGCTCGACTTTGACTGGATACCAAGCAAAAGTATTGGTCGAATCCTTATTTTCGTCATAAACAAGACCTCCAAGGATGGTGATTTTGTCTTTAGACGTGATTTTCGTTATTTCTCTAAAGGAAGTTCCAGGAGATGGACGTAGTCGGCCATCATTAATGTACCGCACAGTATCTCCAGCTTCAAACATTTCTTTTGATAAAGTTTTGTCAGCTACAGAAACCTCATAATGCATTTTTTTGAATACGATATTCGCTGTTGAATTTTTATCGTATTGGAAATCAAGTGATGTCATGTTCATGGGAACAAGATTGATATTGGATAAATCATAAGCTTCACTCAATAAACGGTAAACACCTTCTTGATAAGCTGTAGTGTTTGTTAGACCGCTATCTTGGTAGAGTGGGCTGTTTTTAGGTTTAATCCCATTGTACGCCATTACTGCAAAGTACCAGTTTTGCAATTCTTCTCGCTTCATATCACCAATTGACGGCAAGTTTGTATTTTTGAAATTCTTATTCAACATATCTACTCCAGCAAATATGTTATAAGCAAGATCAGATTTTAATAGATCTACATCGTATCCAGCGGTTGTAGTGATTTGCATCAACCCAATCCCGCCATCAGCAGTAATGATTGGATTACCATTCGAATCGAATTGTTTCCATTGTCCACTTTCTTTTGTAGCTACTGACTTAACAATTTCCGGTGGAATCCCTGCTTTGAGCGCTTCTCGCGTCAATAAACAGTTAACTGTCTGTCTGTCCTGTTTTTTGCTCTTTGGTTCATACCCGCAAGTATTGATAGATAGTCTGAACTCATCGCTCAAAGCACGTGCAAGCAATCCGGAAAATTCACTTCTTATAATTGAGCTATCAGGAAGAAATTTTCCATTAGAGTATCCTTTTGTGACACCGAAAGAATAAATCTTGCGGACTGATGAATAAGAAGATTTATCGATTGGCACATCAGAGAATGAAATCGCTTCTTCTTCAGTCAATTTAAAAGCTCTAGCGATAAAAATAGCCATTTGGCCTCGTGTTACAGGTTCGTCCGGATGAAATTTCCCATCCGTATATCCTTTAATAATATTAAGTTTTAATGATGAATCAATTGCACCTGAAGCAACATTTTTTTTCGTTACATCTGGAAAATCAGTATCACGTGGAGTCGTATCCAAATCTAGTGCTCTAGCAATCATCAAGGCAGCTGCTGCACGTGAAACCGTATCTTTAGGTCCAAAACTGCCATCTTTATAACCACTGATGATTTCCTCATTAAATAAGTACATCATCTCTTCAAAAAATGGGTCACCAGGTTTCACATCCGTAAACCCTTCAGCATTCGCTTGTCCAACATTTCCTGTTAATATCAGAACAAACGAAAATAGTAAAACATAAATCTTCTTCACTCATATCCTCTCCCTTTATCAATAGAATAACAATAATGGAATATAATTGGTACATTTTTCAAGGTTTACTTATTTCCTGAACGTAAACATTCTTCCAAACTCTACTATCAGCAAGCACGAAAAAAAACTTTAAAAGTTTTTCCGAAAAACTATTGTAATATTTTCATACATTGGTATAATAAATCTTGTCGTTAAATATTATGTGGTCCCGTGGTGTAGCGGTTAACATGCCTGCCTGTCACGCAGGAGATCGCGGGTTCGATTCCCGTCGGGACCGCCATTTATCTTGAATTTACAATCCGCAAAGAAAGGAAACTTTCTCTGTGGATTTTTTTGTATAATTAAAAAGCCCATCGCTTTACGCTACTCTTGTTCAAATAAAGTGAAGTATTGCGGTGGATTCGGTACACTAGAGAAAACATCAGTGAGGTATTAAATATATGACTTATATAAAACGAGTCACATCCCTTGAAGAAACGGAACAATTTGGCCAGCGATTAGGGTCTCTTGTTCAAGCACAAGATGTGATTACACTAGAAGGCGATCTTGGCGTAGGCAAGACGACTTTTACAAAGAGCTTCGCAAAAGGATTGGGTGTCGAGCGTAATGTGAACAGCCCAACCTTTACGATATTAAAGCAATATGAAGGTCGCTTGCCTTTCAATCATTTGGATGTTTATCGTCTAGCTGATAGTGAAGAAGACTTAGGTTGGGATGAACTGTTTTACGGAGATGCCGTAACGGTGATTGAGTGGGCAAAGTTGATTGAATATGATTTGCCGAAAGAGCGTTTGCAAATCGAAGTTTTCCACGAAGATGAATTTGCTCGACGTTTTGAAATTACGCCTATAGGTGAACGCTATGAGCAATTATGTAAGGAGTTATTTGCATGATATGGTTAGGGATTGATACATCGAATGTGCCATTGACGATAGCGGTAGTCAAAGACAATCAGTTATTGGTTGAATGGACAAGCTCGATAAAAGTAACGCATTCTGTAGGGGCTATGCCTGCTGTAGAAGAAGCATTAAGACAAGCGGATATTAAACCGAATGAACTGGATGCTATTGCCGTAGCAGAAGGCCCAGGATCCTACACAGGAGTTCGCATCGGGGTCACAATAGCAAAAACATTGGCTTGGACGTTGAAAATTCCGGTTGTTGGGGTTTCAAGTCTTCAAACGCTTGCTGGCAACGGTTCACTTTTCAATGGGATCATTTGTCCAATTATGGATGCCAGAAGACAAAATGTGTTTTCAGCCATTTATACGAATGAGTTGGAATCTATTCTGCCAGATGGTCATTATGCGTTGGAAGCAGTGTTGGAAGAGTTGGCGACGAGAGAAGAAGATATTTTGTTTGTAGGGAAAGATGTAGCGATTCACTGGGAAGCCATTCAACAAATTTTAGGTGAACGTGCTATTCGTGCACCATTTCATCAGGACTTGCCAAAAGGTTCTGTGGTAATTGAGCAAGCAATGAAGAAACCATTGCCTTCAATAGAAGAAACGCATCATTTCGTACCGGATTATAAGCGGATTACGGAAGCTGAAACAAACTGGCGTGCTGAACAGCAAAAGGCTGGTCAAACGAATGAGTGAATCAGTCAGCTATAGAAAAATGACCTTTGACGATATTGACGGGGTCTTGAGAATTGAACATGAAGCCTTCAGTCAACCCTGGACACGCGATGCGTTCGTTCAGGAGATGACAACAAACTTGCATGCGTATTATTTAATCGCTGAAGATGAAGATCAACAAATTGTAGGTTTCTGTGGGATGTGGCTCGTAATGGATGAAAGCCATATCACAAACGTCGCAGTGACCGAGCATGTGAAAGGCCAAGGAATCGGAGAAGGACTTATGCGTGAAGCGATACGAGTGGCAAAAGAGCATGGTGTAGTGCTGATGACGTTGGAAGTACGAGTTAGTAATACGATCGCTCAAAATCTGTACCGTAAATTAGATTTTCAAAATGGTGGAATCCGAAAAGGTTATTATTCAGATAACCATGAGGATGCACTGGTGATGTGGGTGGAATTCAAATGACGAAAGATCAAATTATATTAGGTATTGAAACGAGCTGTGATGAGACGGCTGCATCAATTGTGCGTAATGGAAGAGAAATCGTATCCAACGTCGTTTCATCTCAAATCGAAAGCCATAAACGCTTCGGGGGAGTAGTCCCAGAAATCGCTTCTCGACACCATGTAGAGCAAGTGACAATCGTGATTGAAGAAGCGTTGAAGCAAGCGAATATGCAGCCAAGTGATTTGGATGCTGTAGCTGTTACCGAAGGACCAGGACTTGTCGGTGCATTGCTAATCGGTATTAATGCCGCAAAAGCATTCGCGTTCGCAAATCAATTGCCCCTAGTTGGGGTTCATCATATTGCAGGGCATATTTATGCCAATCAGTTAGTGGAGCCTATGCAATTTCCTTTATTGGCCCTGGTCGTATCAGGCGGGCATACGGAAATAGTTCTAATGAAAGAACATGGGTCGTTTGAGCTGATTGGAGAAACGCGTGATGACGCGGCAGGGGAAGCATATGACAAAGTAGCGAGAGTGTTGAAGCTTCCTTATCCAGGTGGTCCGCATATTGACCGGCTAGCGCATGAAAGCGAAGAAGCTATCGCATTTCCACGTATTTGGTTGGAAGAAGGATCGTATGATTTCAGCTTCAGCGGCTTGAAGTCATCGGTCATCAATTATATGCATAATGCTGAACAGCGTGGGGAAGAGATTAAACCACAAGCGGTTGCTGCAGGTTTCCAGAACAGTGTGGTTGAAGTGCTCACAGCGAAGACATTGCGTGCAGCCAAGCAATTTAACGCTAAGCAAGTAATTGCAGCTGGTGGAGTTTCTGCGAACAAAGGATTGCGAAAATCGCTAGAAGACACTTTTGCAAAAGAAGGAATTCCGTTTACAGTTCCACCTTTGTTTTTATGTACCGATAATGCGGCAATGATTGCTGCTGCTGGCTCTGTTATGTTCGGAAAAGGGATTACAAGTACACTGGCAATGAACGGCAGACCGGGTATGACATTATTCGACTGGAATTAAGTAGGATCGATTCTCTAATAAAAGAGAATCGATTCTTTTTTTAGCAAAAATGAATTGTGATGTCAATAGAGAACATCTGTACTTATGCACATTTTGTGGACAACTTGTGTATAAGTGACTGGAATTCAATATATAGTGGTACGATTTACATTGAAGTATGTGTATAAAAACTTTTTTTTCTGTGGATAGTGTGCATAAGTCTGTTGATAGATTGATATATCAACCTTTTGCATGTGAATAAATTTGTGGAAAGAAAAATGTCGAAATTTGTACTTGACCCATATATATGGGTCTTAAATAGTAAGAAAATACCGCATGTTTTGACATGCGGTAACAGTTAATATGATTCTAACTCTTCTTCTAATTCAACCCATTCTGTCATGAATGTTTCTTGTTCTTCTTTATAAGCATCCAGCTCTGTTTGAAGGGTCATTAATTGCGTATGATCTTGGAAAATGGCTGGGTCACATAATTTTTCTTCCACAGCATTAATT
>NZ_JBFUJC010000113.1:0-8818 GCF_056401595.1 Paenisporosarcina sp. P4_E4_2
GAATAAATAAATGGACGGAGAAAGACACGTTTTGTCTTTCTCTTTCTATGTCGAGAAATATTTCACAGTTGGTAGTAGATTTTTCAATGAGGTATGATATAATAGGTTAGTCGTATAAATCATTGCTCATAAGATTTAAAAGATTCCTGATTAGAGTGGGAGGGATAATGATGCGCGTTAACATCACACTAGCTTGCACAGATTGCGGCGAGCGCAACTATATTTCTAAGAAAAACAAGCGTAACAACCCGGAACGTCTTGAAATGAAAAAATATTGCTCACGTGAAAAGAAAATGACTTTACACCGTGAAACAAAATAAAACCATTTAACCAAAACCTGCTCAGGTTTTGGTTTTTTTCATGGAGGGAATATTATTGGAAAAGTCCACAATTCGAAAAGCTATCTTAAACGATTTAAATAATTTATTACCAGAGGTACATGAAAACCATTCATGCATGATACATAGAAAAGTACTAATGGAAGAAACGGTCAAAACAGCACAAGTAATCGGTATCACATTATCTGCATTTCCTGAAGTAGATACATGGAAATTAATTGAAAATTTTTGGCAACAAGGGAAAAGAGTGGCCGTTCCGAAGTGTCATCCCGCCACAAGGGAAATGACTTTTTTTGAAATAACCTCCTTTAATCAACTTGAGGTAGTATATATGAAACTAAAAGAACCGATTCCAGCCCTTACAACTAAACTAGATACGCCTCAAATTGATGTACACATTGTTCCGGGAGTCGTATTTGATCCAAAAGGATATCGTATTGGCTTTGGTGGAGGTTACTATGATCGTTATTTAAGCACATACACAGGATCAACAATCGCGATGGCTTTTGACAGACAGATTGTTGAACAAGTTCCTATCGAACAATTTGATTTACCAGTACAATGTATCTTGACCGAAACAAAACGGATTGTATGTATGAAAACGGAGTGAAAGTATGAAATCAATTTATGATGTTCTTCAATATTTAAAACGCTATGGAACTTTTATCTACACAACAGACCGACAGGCYGATTTATTGTTAATGGAAGATGAAATTCGCGAATTGTATAACTCGCATATGATGGAAACGCAGGATTTTCAGATGGCTATTCTATTAATTCGGCAAGAACGGTCACGTTTAAATGACAAAAACATAAAATAAAATGTAAAGACAATCTGACGAAAGTGGTCAGGTTGTTTTTGTTTTTGGTAAAATATAGGGGTGACTCGAAAAAAATTTACTTTTTTTTAACAAAAACGAAACTTTTATATGTTTCAGCCGTCTTATAAGGGGTAACTAGGTGAAGGAGACATAGACATCTAACTATTTTACTCTTGAATTATTAACAGAAAGTTGCATGGTTGTAAAAAAAGGATTAAGATATACTAATGTTTCTTTCTTTAGTTGAATAAAATAGACTTTCTGCAATAAAGTCGCTCATACCGTTTGTTACGGGAAATTAAATAATTCATGTAGAGGTCAGTCGTTGCCATTCTTATAAATGGGATTGCACGATGACTTTTTGCTGAAAAATTCAAAGTTTGAAAGTGATAAGGAGGATGTTAGGAATGAAGAACATAAAAATACCTAAACATTCGATTTTGGCTCTAGCCATTTTAATGACTTGGATTAAAACCTATGTGGTATACCATACGAGTTTTGATATGAAAATTGAAAATGTCATGCAAGAAGTAATTTTGTTTATAAATCCATTAAGCTTTTTGCTTTTTGTGTATGGTATCTCATTATTCTTTAAATCCGTTAAAGCCAGAAATCGATATTTATTAATTACGAGTACAATATTAGCGGTGATTTTATACGCCAACGTCGCATTTTACCGTTTCTTTAGCGATTTCATCACACTTCCGGTATTGTTCCAGACGAGCAATTTCGGAGACTTAGGTGCATCTGCAGCCGAAAGTATTTACTTCACGGATATATTCTACTTTGTTGATGTTGCGTTATTATTTGCGGCAATTAAATGGTTGCCGAAAGTGACAGAAGTTGCAGTAAGACCAGCTATCCGTAGAGCATATTTTGTGTTGGCAGCAGCAGTTTTATTCCTGAACTTAGGATTAGCAGAAACTGAGCGTCCACAATTGTTAACTAGAAGTTTTGACCGTGAATTATTAGTGAAGAATATCGGAATGTATAATTATCATATATACGATGTTTACATTCAATCGAAATCTCATGCACAGCGAGCATTAGCTGATGGCAGCGAACTAGTAGAAGTCAATAACTATGTTCGATCAAATCAAGCAGAACCTAATTACGAAGTATTTGGTACTGCTGAAGGCAAAAACTTAATTGTTGTTTCACTTGAATCACTTCAAAATTTTGTAGTGAATGAAGAAATGAACGGTGAAGTTATTACACCTTTCTTGAATGAATTAACGAAAGACAAAGATACGTATTACTTCCCGAATTTCTACCATCAAACAGGATTGGGAAAAACTTCCGATTCTGAATTCGTGGTAGAGAATAGCCTTTACCCATTAGGTGGAGGCGCAGTGTTCTTTACGAATAGTGGGAACACTTACAATTCAATGGCCGAATCATTAAATGAAAAAGGTTATTTCACAAATGTCATGCATGCGAATAACAAGAGTTTCTGGAATCGTGACATTATGTATAATGCCTTGAATGTTGAAAAATTCTATGATGTGGAAAGTTACGATATTGCTGAAGGCGATTCAGTTAACTGGGGAATGAAGGATATACCTTTCTTCGAACAATCAGTTAATCATATGGCTGAAATGGAACAACCTTTCTACTCACGATTGATTACATTGACGAATCATTATCCTTTCCATTTGGAAGAGAAAGATCAATTTATTCCTGAATACAATTCAAATTCAGGAACATTGAATCGTTACTTCCAGACAGTACGTTACATGGATGAATCAGTGAAATCTTTATTTGAAGACTTGAAAGCTAAAGGGTTATACGAGGATTCAATCATTGTCATGTACGGTGACCACTATGGTATTTCTGAAAACCATAATGAAGCTATGGCACAATATTTAGGAAAAGAAATTACACCTTTTGAAACTGCTCAATTACAGCGGGTACCAATGTTCATTCATATTCCCGGATCCAACCAGGGTAAAGTTGTTGAAGAAGTTGCTGGTCAAATCGACATTCGTCCAACTATTCTACATTTATTGGGTGTAGACACAAGTAAAGATATGCAAATGGGTGCAGATATCTTTTCTAAAGACCATGAAGAATTTGTTGTATTCCGTGATGGCCGCTTTGTTACTGATAAAGTGGTTTATGCAGGAAATGTATGTTACGACAAGGAAACTGGTTTAGAAACAGAGGCTAAAGCTTGTGCACCTTACATTGAACGGGCGGCAGAAGAACTTGGATACTCAGATCAAATCATCAATGGGGATTTGCTTCGTTTTTACGATGAAAAAACAGGCAACCTGCTAATTGATGAGACTGCTGAACGTAAATAATGTATTCTGTTAAAAACGTCAAAAAGTGTAGAATCACTTTTTGACGTTTTTTTTATTTATTGAAACACATATCGATTCTATACGTACTACTTGTATATAGGAAAGGGGGAGTGGTGATGAGACGAAGCATTCGATACTACAGTATATTTCTTTTGCTTCTTTTAACAAGTTGCCAGCAGAATCTCTCAGAACCTTTCTTACCAGAAAAATCAATTTCCCCTGAACAAGAACAACCGAATAAAGAAGAAGATACAATTTTACCTCTATCAGAGCTGAACGGGAATTTTGAAAGTGTGATTGGCTGGCTTTCTAATGAAGAGATTCTCTATATAACAAGACAACAATCAGACTATCAAATTAATTCCTATCATATTGAAACCGGGGTTAACAAAATAATCTTTACTATTTCAGAACCTATCATCGAAGCGAGGATTCATCCGAACTTGTCTAAAATTGCTATTGTAACATCCAATAATTCATTGAGCGCGTCCATACATTTTTATTCGTTGGCAGGTCAGGAATTGGACAAGTTGACGATCGAATCATCCGAATTGTATTGGGACTGGCATCCAACTCAAGATGATGAAATTTTTTTCAGTGCATTTTATGAAGACTGGACGTTTGATTCTTTTGTCTATTCAAGCGGAACGAAAGAAATGAAACGCTTTGAAACAAATGATCCATTTGGTAAATGGGGAAAAGAATCCTCTATATACACTATTAATTGGCCAGAAAACGATTCATTAAGTGGTGGAACATTACGTGAAGTGAATACCGTGACGAAGAAGGAAGCAGAGTCGGAAGCTACCAATATTATTCACGTGTCGGCTACAGATGATGTTGAAGTGCGAGTAAGTATTTCAGATGATCAGCAAAAATTTTTGTACACACTGATACGGTATCGGGATGGGAAATCAACAACGTTCGAATTGCCGTCCATCAGTAATTACTCGCAATGGTTTGTTCCAGAAATAGAATGGCTTAGTGATGGAACTATGTTGACATATGAAGCGTCTCAATCAGGTTTAATGGATGATATCCCATCAGACTTTGATCTTGTCCAATTGTCTATTACTGAGCCTATGAAAACAATCTTGAAAGGACCTTATGAATCCTTTTCGTGCAATCCATCTGGCCAATATTGTTTAACAGGAGTTCAATTAGAAAATTTGCTAAAGGTTAAAAGTGGTGAAACATTGCCTTGGATTACATTGCAGGAATAATAAATATAGTGCCCACGTGCCACTATTAATCGATAATTTAATTGGAACTAAATATTTATAAGATCAGTTAAAGAAAACTGTGATGATTGAATAAAAATTGAGAGAGTACTTTGCCCCTACGATAAGTAACCATTTAGTTTATCTGAGCCATAATATAAAAAAAGCTGACGTTCGTGTGAACGTCAGCTTTTTTATGGTATTAGTGTAATGCTGGTGGAAATCCGTGTTCTAAAATCGTCATCACTGTGAACCATCCAAAAATTGCAAAAGTTCCTATGTTGAAGACTAATCCTAAAAGGTTTTTCTCTTTAAATGCTTGGTAAGAACCAATTGCACCAAAGATAGCAACCAGGCCAAAAATAACCATTAATAAGTTCATTATAGACACTCCTTTTGACATCAGAAAATGAATGCCGAGTACAAGTTTTCTACCTTATTATAAGTTTTTATATATGATTTGTCGAGGATTAAAAAGTGTCGGATATATGAACTGCGAGAATGCCGACAGAGTTTCTGCTACAATAATCTTGAGGTGATTGACATGTTAAATATACGTACGTTCCCACTGGGTCCATTACAGACCAATTGCTATGTGGTAACCAATAAAGAAAAACAATGTTTGATCTTTGATCCAGGTGAACAAGGAGATGCTTTAATTAAAGAATTGCGGAGATTACAGGTAAAACCTTTAGCAATTATTTTAACGCATGCTCATTTCGATCATATTGGAGCTGTCGATGTAGTACGTGATGCGTTTAATGTTCAAGTCTATATACATCAGGCAGAAAAAAATTGGCTTTCTGATTCGACTAAAAATGGTTCAGCACGCTTTCGTGAATTGCCTTTAGTGGAAGGAAGACCAGCAGATGTATTGATTGATGCAGATGGTAAGTTGGAAATCGGACCGTTTTCATGTCAGATGTTCCATACGCCTGGCCATTCACCTGGAAGCATTTCCTATTGGTTTGAAGAAGACGGTTTCGCAATTGTTGGCGATACATTGTTCCAGGGCAGCATAGGGAGAACGGATCTTCCTTATGGTAACCATAAAGAGTTGATTAATTCTATTCACAATAAGCTGCTTACTTTACCAGAAGAAACGATCTGCTATCCTGGACATGGTAATCCTACGACTCCTGCAGAAGAAATGGGCAATAATCCGTTTCTTAATGGATTTTGACAAAGAGCGTGTGTCCATAGTTAAATAACCGGTTTTTGTGGAGACCAAAAATCCCAAACAAAAAAGACAGTCATATGAAATGACTGTCTTTTTATAATCTTGATCAGTGTCCAGCACCAGGTACGTGAATAAATGTCGTATAGTAAGTGAAGCCAGCAAAAAACACTGTTAAATATGCTCCGAAGATGTAAATGTACATACGCTCTGAAAGGTTTAAGAAACCTAAAAGAATAAATAAACCTGTGTTTGCTAGAAATAATAATGATGCCGAATACATATCACCTAAATAAAACATAACTGCGAAAATTCCTGTCCAGAAACCCATCACTTTATACATATTGTTCATGAGTAGTCCCCTCCTTTTACAACTATACAATAATCTCTACCTCATTATAGATGATTCGGTTCACAGATGTAAACTCTAGAATGTCTTTAGAATGTGACAGAACAGTGGAAGTTGTGAATTCTTACTTGAAAAAAGACAAAAAAATTTCTGATCAGTTAAGTATGTCCAAATATAATCGACATTAAAAAGTTTTTAAAGATGTTTCTTATATTAGGTGACAAACATTATACAATAGTTGAAATCTGTATAACAAATGAAAAGGGAATTATAGGAATTCTAAGGGTTGATATAACATTCTATACTTATCCATTATTGACCTCTTGTCGAAAAACGAAAATATGGTTAATCTCTAACCAGATTAGATTCGAAGAAAGACATATATTCAGTCAAACGCCAACTGTTGAAAAACTCTCTTTTCTTTTATCAATGACAACGGAAGATCTTATGAAATTCTGGCTACCCGCAGTCAATCATTTAAAGACTTGAATCTGAATATCGATGACTTGCCATTATCAAAAGTGGTTGAATTGATGGTAGATAATCCAAAGTTATTGAGAAGACCGATTTTGACAGATGGCAAGAAATTAGTGGTAGGTATCAACCGGAACATTTGGGTTCCTTTTGCGGCAAAAGTAAATTATTCTACGCATTATAAGTAGCAAAATAAAAATTTCCTGCCTTACAAGGTGGGGGATTTTTATTTTGCTGAAAAATATATATTTTTTATGCTTATGACTTTATAATGTCGAGAACAGGGTATGAGCGGTCCTAACCTGTTTTGGGTGAATGGTCATATACATGAATGAATTACAGAATATTATTGAACAAAAAAGTGAAGAGTTAATTAATCGAGCAGTATTAGCACGGGCTTCTGATATTCATTTAATTCCTACATCAGGAGGGTATACAATTTATTTTCGCTTACACATAAAATTGGTCCCAGCAGGTAAGCTTCACCTGGATATCGGGGATCGTATGATTTCTTACTTCAAGTTTTTATCCTCTCTTGACATCAGTGAAAAACGAAAACCTCAAAGTGGTTCATTCCAACAAATCTTCAATACACAAGAATGTTCTTTCCGCGTTTCGACTTTACCATCTGTTCAAAATAAAGAAAGTCTTGTAATTAGAATTCAATTGCATGATGATTCTAAACCATTACAAGAACTTGCTCTTTATCGTGATGCAGCTAAATTACTGCATGACTTAATGATGTCCCGTCAAGGTTTGATATGCATCACCGGACCAACTGGCTGTGGGAAAACGACAACTATGTACTCACTTACAAGTTATAGTACGCATCAATTGAATCGGCATGTAATTTCCCTGGAAGACCCGGTGGAAAACAGTCAATCCCACTTGCTTCAAATACAAGTGAACGAACGTTCTGGAATTTCCTATGCTTCAGGTTTGAAAGCGATATTACGGCATTCGCCAGATGTCATAATGATTGGAGAAATTCGTGATTCAGAAACAGCCCAAGCAGCTGTTCAAGCATCTTTAACAGGACATCTAGTTATTACGACTGTACATGCTAAGAATCCGATTGGATGTCTATATCGATTAATGGATTTGGGGATTCCGATTGATGACTTACAACAATCTATTCTTGGAATTACAAGCCAACAACTAGTAATCACTTCATATGATAGGGAAGGTGATCGAGTAACGCCGAACCGCTCTTCTTTGTATGAAATTCTGTATGGTCAAACTCTTGAAGAAGCAATCGATACGATAAAAATAGGTGGATCTTTTAACATGCCACAAAAGTATACGCTTTCCAATCAGTACGAGCGAGGAGTGAAACTGGGTGTCATTAAAGTTTCTCCCGTCACGTATTGAAGTACGAGATTGTCAAATACCCAGGAAAAAACAAGCCCAGTTTTTAAACAGACTCTCTACGCTCTTGTCTGAAGGATACACATTTTACGATTCTTTGGTAATGCTGTTGCCTCACCATGTAAAAGCAAGTGAAGAAGCACACAACAAACTTGCGGCCAACTTGAAAAATGGAGATGGAGTCACCACGTTATTGATGACATTAGGAATTCCCAAGAGTTATTTATTATCTATCCAAATGGCGGAATCCCATGGGAAATTACAGAAAGCGCTACTTTGTCTTCATACGCACATTGCTATGCTGGATCGGGCAAAAGCGAGCCTTAAAAAAGTGGTCATGTATCCTGTATTTTTATTTTGTATGCTGGCAGGGTTGTTTTTGGCATTCCGTACTTATTTTTTACCAAACATGCAGTTGCTTGCAAATTCCAGACAGAATACTGCATCTTCGAACACGATGAGTTGGACAAGCTTATTGCTGCATTTGCCAGATGTGTTAGTCACTGTCTGTCTGTTGGTCTTTATCACGGTGTTTTTGTTTCGCTGGGGAATTCAACGGTATTCTTATGAACATCAATTATCCATCTTATTAAAAACACCCATCTTATCCAATTGGATGAAATTATTTTGGACGAAAAGTTTTTCACAGGAACTTGGGACATTATTAGCCAGTGGATTATCTTTGCAACATGCTTTGGATGTTTTGAAAAAACAAAATTACCAACCTTATTTGCAAGTTATATCTACAAATATATACACATCCAT
>NZ_JBFUJC010000114.1:0-8812 GCF_056401595.1 Paenisporosarcina sp. P4_E4_2
TTTTGAACGTGTGGTCGTGCAGTGTTACCGATGTAACGGTAATCTGTAAAATTCGTAATCTTTTTAGTCGTGTCTACTTTAACGCCATCAGTGCCGATAAAATCAAGTGCACGGCTAATCATGATTGCTGCTTCATCACGAGAAATTTCATCATATGGACGGAATTTACCTTTCGCATCACCCTTAACAATTCCAGCTTCAACTACTGCTGCAATTTCACCATTAAGATTGAAAGCTTGTTTTGAAGAGACATCAGTAAATTTAACATTTGAAGATTTCGAAATTAATCCAAGACCGCGAGATAAAATTGCAGCAAACTCACCACGTGTAATTTCACGGTTTGGAGAGAATGTTGTTGCAGTCGTCCCTTTAACTACCATACGAGAAGCTAATTTCTCAACATATTCTTCTGACCAATTTTTACCGTTATTTACATCATTAAATGTCTTGAAGTTCTCAATTAGTGTGTAAACAGAGTTACTGTTACGGTATAGATTAGCTTCTTTATCTTCTACAAATGTCGGAACTGCTACGACTGAACCGTCAGCATTGACTACCACACCAACTGTTGTTAATGGATTTAGGGTTGTAGAAGTACTAATTGAACGTTGAACAGGTTTACTGAAATTTTTCAATTCGATTGTTTTATTATCCGGTGCTACTAAAGAAAGTTTGAAATCAATTGCATCAGATAGTGTTTTAAATCCAGCTTTACCTGCTAGTGGGTTTGCGACTTCATCAACTGTTACTACTAATTTTAATTCAGCAGAAGCAACACCTAGCGACGCAGCAGCTGCCAAAAGGTCAATCTGAGAAACAGGAACTTCATATGTAGCGTCTCCAGAAACGATAACAACTACCGCTTCACCGTTTTTGTTTTTGAGAGCACTTAATATTGTTGCAGGAATACTTACAACTTCAACACCAGCATCTAATTTAACAACTAACTCTTCAACAGTTGCCGCTTTCGTAATTGCATCGATTACAGATTGTGGATTTGACTCAATTGTTGATCCATCCGTTGATACCTCATCTTTATTTACCTCAACTGGAGGTGGTGTTGGTCCTGGAGTACCACCGCCTGGATTTCCTGTGTCGACACCGAATTTTCCGTCATAAATAGTCGCAACTTTTGCAAAAGCAGGTTTAGCGTCATTAATTATTCCAACACTCAAGATATCTTGGAGCTCATCAAAAACTCTAGTTAATACGAACTTATCTGTAATTGCTTTTTTTACATCTGGATAACTTGTTGGGGAAATTAGTGCATTCACAAATTCGTTAAATAAAGTTGTCCCTTTTGTATTGTTCGCATAGTTAGTAAAAACTTTAGTTTCAGTTTCTACTAAGAATGAAGTAAAAGTAGCTTTTGTAAATGTAGTAGAACCTACTTGTACATCAAATGCTTTTTGTAATTCAGCATCACTCACCTTTGAGTAGAAACTATTAATAGAAGCTTTTAAGTTAGTTGTTGTACTTGCGGCAAATAAAGGAAGAAGATACGTAAGAACTTTCTGCTCTTCAGCAGTTAAAGTACTTTTATTAAGCATTCTTTCTGMAACATCTACCCAGTCACTTTTGGCAGCTAAGTAATTTTGGGCTGCATGTAATTTAGATAAGTCATCTTTAGTCAAACTTGGATCCGCATAAACTACATCTAATTGATTAAGGAACGTTTCCACGTTACTAGGTAGAGAATCCTGCTCTGCTGCACTAGTCTTCTCAGCATTTATACCTACTGCTATCACGGGTGTGAATGCAACCGCTCCTGCGATTATTGCTTTTATAGTCTTATTATCACTAGAAAATTTAGTCATTAAATCACCTCTTGGTTATATTTGCTTATTACGTAGTGTTTATTATAGTCCATAGATTTTCCAACCACAACCGAATTTACCAAATATATTGAAATTGGATTGTCTTTTCAATAAATCTACTTGGTTCATGTCGAATTATGGTAATCTTATAGTAGAATTTATTTAGGAGGCGTCTGCGCGTGAAAAAGCATTGGAAGAAAATATTAGCTGCTTTCGTAGCTTTATTTTTAATCGTTGGTGGATATTTAATTTACATTTTTCAAATTAAGGAATATGATATAGCCGATTCAGAAGTCACAGAAATTACTAAAGAAACATATAAAATTGACTTACCAGATGGCACTTCTATTGAATTAGATGAAGATGGCAACATTGTTGAATCGGAGGTTAACAATAATATTCCGGTCGTGTCTACTGACAATGGATCTTCAGGTACAAATTCTAGTAACGGAACAACAAATGACGACTCTTCTACTGGTACAAAAACGAGTACAACTGGTAATTCATCAAACGGTAGATCCAGCACAGGCAACACCCCTGATAGTGGTGTAACAGTTGCTTCTATTAAACAGAAATATGAACCCGTAATGTCGAGTCTGCAATCTCAGGCAAATAGCCGTATTAATGCATTAGTTGGTCGTGCATATTCAGAATATCAAGGAAAAAAAGCAAATGGTGAATCAATTAACTACGCTTACTTCTACAACAAATACACTTCAGCTGCTTCTGAATTGGAAGGCCGAACAGACAAAGTATTTTACTCAGCAATTTCAGTTATTGAAAAGGAACTTGTAGCAAACGGTTATGGAAAGTCCCACGCTCAAAGTTTAATAAATGACTATGAAGCTGAAAAAGAAGCTCGTCGTAATGCACTTTTAGATAAGGCAATGAATAGATAATAAGTCTTCCTGACCGAAATACCGGTCAGGATTTTTTAATAGAAAAATTAGCTATTAAACATTACTATTATTGAGTTGTTTATTATAAACTCTTATTTAAAATACAATGACAATTCTCACTCATTACAACCTTTCAAAAAACAATACCCCCGACATCAAAAGATGCCGGGGGTATTTTACAATTTATTAATTTACTTAATTATTTAGCTGCAGGAGCAGGAGTAGCAACGTCAACGATGCGACCTTCTACTTTTGGATCAACTTTATCCAACGTCTTGATGTAATCGATGAAGCTTGTGTAATCAACGATACCTGGTTCAGACACACGACCTTCATTGTAAGCCGTTTTGAACATTTCGTAACCGTCTCCACCTTTAGCTGTGAATGTGTTAGTTGCTACGAAGTAGTTTTTCGCATCTTCAAGAGCCACATATTCAGTTCCAACTTTAACTTGAACTTTTGTTACACGTTTGCCCGCTTCTTTTGAACTATCATACTCAAATTTCATGCCAGATACGTGTAAGAATGCACCGTTTTCTTTTGGTGCTTGAGACACTGAATGTTCCAAAGCAGCTTTGATTTCAGAGCCTTTAAGGTCTATGATTGCCAATGCATTACCAAAAGGCATAACTTTCAATACTTCACCAACTGTAATGTCACCCGCATCGATTGAACTACGGATACCCCCACCGTTTTGAAGAGCGATTACCGTATCTTTATTGATACCTTTTGCTTTTGCAAGCATACCGTCAGTCATCAAGTTTCCAAGGTTTGTTTCATTGAAGCGAACACTTGACTTGCCTTCTGTATCACCAGCACGTTGTCCATCTAACATCGCTACTGCTGTTGTACCTGTAGATTGAGTTTTAATAGCTTCAACTTCTGCTTTATACGGAGCCAATAATTTCACAGCGCCTTCATCAGCAGCAAAGTTTTCAGCCTTCATTTCTAAATATTCTCCAGCAAAGACTGAAACTTCGCCTTTTTTATTGAAAGTAACATCAAGAGTTCCTAATAATTTACCATATTCATTTGCCGTTACGATAACTGTTGGAGCGTCGAACGCTTTAGATACTACCGGAGCAGAAATTTTCGAATGTGTATGGCCACCAACAATAATATCGATACCTTCAACTTGTTTCGCTAATTCCAAGTCATTATCAAATTTCAAGGAATCATCTAAACCAAGATGAGTAAGTGCGACAATTTTATCTACGCCTTGTTCTTGAAGTGCTTTTACAGACGCTTTTGCCGATTCAATGTAGTTTTTGAATTCAACTTTCCCTGTTGAAGAAATTGTTGGTGTTTCTTCAGTTGTTAAGCCAAACACACCTACTTTTTCACCATTAACATCTAAAACCACACCATTATAGATTTGTCCATCTTTGTATGATGAAGCGTAAGTTTTTGATTGAAGTCCGTCAAACAATGGGTCTTTCGAGAAATCCACGTTAGCAGATACCAATGGGAATTTTGCATTTTTGATGAATTCCGTTAAAGACTTGTGGCCATCTTTTGAAGATCCCAAATCGAATTCATGATTACCAAAAGTCATGGCATCATAACCAAGGTAGTTCATCATCTCAACGTCTGCAGCGCCTTCAAATGCGTTGAAGTAAAGATCTCCAGAGAATACGTCACCAGCATCTAGTAAAATATTGTTTTCATTTTCTGCACGTACTTCTTTAATTGCAGTAGCACGGAATGGAGCTGTTTCTAGGTATGCATGTGTATCATTTGTATGCATAACAGTTAAGTCGTAGAAACCAAAATGTTCTTTTGCACGATCAAGGAACAATGCAAGTTCACCACGTCTCACTGCGTACCATGAACCATATTTTGTTTCTGTTTGTCCATTTGTGATTCCAGCTTTAACAAGAGCATCAACATATTTTGCAAATCTAGGATTTACATCTGTAAATTTAGTCTTTGTAACGCTCTCATCGATTGGTAGCTTAGCAGCATTTGCTAATATCTTAGAAGTTTCATCACGAGTCAAATCGTCATAAGAGCCAAACGATTTATTCGTCTTACCGTTTACAATCTTCGCTTCTACCAATGCATCAACTGCCCATTTTGCACGAGCTGGTACATCAGTGAATCCAGAGCTCTTATACTTTCCGTCTTCAGAAAAACCTAATGCACGTGCAACTTGAACCGCTGCATCTACTCGGTCAATGTTTTTGCTAACACCGAATTGTGTATCAGTTAGCCCTTTAGATATACCGCTTCCCACCAAAAAGTTAACCGCATCACTATATTTCTCACCTACATCAGTGAATTTCATTTCGTCAGCTGATGCAACTGGAGCAAAAGCCATGGCTACGGCCGCAGCAGTAACAGTAGTAGCTAAGAATTTCTTATTAGACAATTTCGACATGTACAAATTTCCTCCTTCGAATATGTAGGTTATTAGGTAAAAACTCTTACCCTATTAATTTTACCAATATTCCCATTAATAATATAGTTTATTTACAAAATCTTCATTTTTTTGCAAGCGTTTTCTTATCATGTAAAAAAGAAGCCCATTTTAAATGGACTTCTTTTTTTTAGACCTATACTTTTCAATGAAATAAATAGAGATTAATGCCAAACCCGCACCAAATGAATCCAACAAAACATCATGTATGGTTGGTGTCCGCCCGCCTGTCAGTGATTGATGAAATTCATCAGCAATCGCCAGTACTACTGTAAGGATAAATGCCATCCTTAAGCGACCTACCATGATATACGCGGCAATAGCAAGAGCACCAAACGTAACAACATGTGCTCCTTTTCTGATTAGAAATTCAATAAATGCATGGTACCCACGTTCTTCCACAGAAACGATTGTCCCCCAATAAGGAATTTGCAAAAGAGATAAACCACCTTTAAAAGGTTCGTTTGGGAGCCATCTCATGAGGTCAGGAATCAACGACTGTTCTTCATACGTTTGTGCAGAAGAATAAAATAGTGTTGCTAGGATGAAGATAAATAGAATGTACTTTTTCATATTTTCAAGTTTAGCACACTTCCTAGATTTATTCGTGCTGAAGGGTGATTGTGGATCAGGAGTTGGAAATCTGCATTTCGTGCATGGTTATCTAGATTTCGATTAGCGTTATCTAGAATTCGTGGTGTGTTTTCTGGAATTGGTATCAAAGTAAATTGKTATCTACATTTGGTGCSTAGATATCTGTATTTCGTGATGACTTATCTAGATTTCGATTAKCGTTATCTMGAATTCGTGGTGTGTTWTCTGGAAWTGGTRTCRAARTAAATWGTTATCTACATTTSGTCCGAYGATATCTGKATTTCGTGMTGACTTATCTGGATTTCGATTAWCSTTATCTCGAATTCGTGGTGTGTTATCTGGAATTGGTATCGAAGTAAATTGTTATCTACATTTTGGGCGCAGATATCTGTATTTCGTGATGACTTTTCTAGATTTCGATTAGCGCTATCTCGAATTCGTGGTGTGTTATCTGGAATTGGTATCAAAGTAAATTGTTATCTACATTTCGTCCGCAATATCTGTATTTCGTGCTGGCTTATCTGGAATTGGTTACACCCTTCATAACATAGAAAAATGGCAGTCTAAGTTAGACTGCCACATTATTTTTCATATTTATTTACTAGAAAACATATGCACCCAATAGATTTGGCCATTGGAATCTTTCTTTATTCCAGCACCGATATTGGTATAGTCTTTGTTTAAAATATTGGCTTTATGACCTGGTGAATTCATCCACGCAGTTACAACTTCCTGCGGTGTTCGTTGACCATATGCAATGTTTTCTCCGAAGCTGCTATAACTATAGCCGAACTTCTCAGCCATATCCCAAGGCTTCCCATACGTCGGAGAGATATGATCGAAATAATTGTTTTTTACCATGTCTTCCGCTTTTACTGTGGCTATTTTAGATAATGGTGCATCTGCCGCTAATGCAGGAAGACCCGCTTTCGCGCGTTCAAGATTCACCAAGTGAATGGTTTGTTTTGCGGTATCATCAATTGCAAGCGTGGAATCGACATAGACTTTATTTGTGCTGTCATACTTAATCACACCTGAATCTCGTTTTTGATCCCAAGTCATCGCACGATCGATGAAGACCGACAATTGCGCACGGGTGACTTTGGCGTACGGAATGAAATAATTCCATGAAACTCCTTCAGAAATTTTCACTTCCGCCAGCGTAGTAATGAATGGTTTCCAGTTGTCTTGTGGCACGTCTTTGAAAGTAACTTGGTTATTATCGTCAATTTTAATTTGGTATGCCACTACCAGAACTTTGGCCATTTGCGCACGACTCAATGGTGCATCAGGGTTAAATGTTGTCGCATTTGAAAAGATTCCTTTTTCAGTTAAAGCGCGTATTTCTTTAAATGCCCAGTGCGTTGAAGGTACATCTTGATAACTCGTTTTGAAAGTTGAATCAAGCGGTAGCTTTAACGCACTCGCCAATATTTTTGCGGCTTGTGCACGGGTAACTTGATTGTTCGGACCAAACGTCCCATTACTATATCCATTAATTATTTTTGCATTTGAAAGCTTTATAATTGAGCTATATGCCCAATGTTCCGTTGAAACATCCGGAAAACCAGCAGCTTGACTACTTGTCGGAACGAACAAAGTAATAGCGAGTAATGCCGCAACAATAAACTTTACGGGTTTCATTCTCCCACTTCCTCTCTATTTTATTTTACTCTACCAAAAAATAGAATAATTTTAATGAGGATAAGGAGACGCGAAAATAAAGCTATGATATTGGAAGATTGTTGAAATTTGAAGGGATTTTCATGTTGGTGTAGGGTAATAAGTTTTAATAAATCTTGTGAGATATCATTATATTTGATAAATTCATAAAAAGGAGATGATTTTTATTCAACTAAATCGAGATATTCCTGCAGGATTATTTGCTCTTCGGCGATTGCATCGTCGATTATCGGTAAATCACCCCCAGTTTACCGACATTAATCAAGATTTGTATAATTCCAATGCAGGTCATGCTGGAGAAGCATATATTGATTCTGTCTTATCGACCATTCACTTCCCTATCCCCCATATATTACTTCCCAATATTCGAATCCATGAAAAAGACATTCCTTCCACCCAAATTGATATTTTAATATTCACAACCGCTTATGCATTAATAATAGAAGTAAAGAATTGGAGTGGAACAATATCCTTCCAACAAGTCGGACAAGTATTACAAACAAAAGATGGCATCGTAAGATCAATGGATTGTCCTACCGTTCAAGCAGATTATTATGTCGGGAATTTGCTAGATTGGTTTGCAAAGCATGATACACAATTACCTGTGCATCGAATTGTCAGTTTCCCCTTTGCTTCCACCTTACTAATTGGAGCTGAGAATCGGGGTATTCATTTTGCAAAAGAGTTACCTATAATTCTTCRGAAATTAAATAAACTCCCGCAGCAACTTACTCATTATCAATTTCAAACACTTTCTAAGAAATTACAAGAAGCAAATCGACCCTTCGAACACGCAACTGCATGCCAAAAATATGGAATACATCCCTCTGATCTTCTTAAAGGAATTTTCTGCCCGAAGTGTGAGAGCCGCTTATTGAAAAAAAGTAATCGAGTATATGTATGCTCCTCATGTCTTCATACTCCTGACAACCCTTTTTACGATACGATGATAGATTGGTTTACATTGGTCGGCAATCAGATTACCAATAGACAATTACGTTTATTTGCAGGTGTAGACAAATCCTATTCGGTCGGTTATTTTATGAAAAAATCAAACTTCCCTTACTCAGGTCAGAATAAGGGAACAATCTATCATGTAAATGCTGAAGAAATGCATCGCTTTCTATCCAAAAAGGAAAAAGTTTGCTTCCGGAAATGACCGGAAGCTTTTCTATTGTAATTAAGAGTTATTGATTGATAAACTTCATGCGATTTGCGATGCAAATGGCACCATTTCAGCGCGTTTGAATTGTGCGGATTTCATGAATTTTAGATATGAGTACTCGATTTCTAGATAAACACTGGCCAATGCGAGATATCACCTATTGAAATGTAGATATCACACGTCGAATCCTCGATATCCACCCGCGAATCCTTGATTCCGGCGATAAGCCCACAGC
>NZ_JBFUJC010000115.1:0-8791 GCF_056401595.1 Paenisporosarcina sp. P4_E4_2
GATATCTGGCCACATTTTTTTGGTGATATCTCCATTTCGCGAGTCGTTATCGAGATTTCACGATGGTTTATCTACATTTCGACAAGCGATATCTACATTTCACTAAACTTAATCTAGAATTCGTACTCTCATTTCAAAAATTCATCTTTTTTACACAATTTGAACGCGCTTGTGATGGTGGCAGTTGGTTTCCCAACTGGCCACATTTTTTTGGTGATATCTCCATTTCGCGAGTCGTTATCGAGATTTCACGATGGTTTATCTACATTTCGGCAAGCGATATCTACATTTCACTAAACTATATCTAGAATTCGTACTCTCATTTCAAAAATTCATCTTTTCCACACAATTTGAACGCGCTTGTGATGGTGGCAGTTGGTTTCCCAACTGGCCACATTTTTTGGTGATATCTCCATTTCGCGAGTCGTTATCGAGATTTCACGATGGTTTATCTATATTTCGGCAAGCGATATCTACATTTCACTAAACTTTATCTAGAATTCGTGCTCTCATTTCAAAAATTCATCTTTTCCACACAATTTGAACGCGCTTGTGATGGTGGCAGTTGGTATCCCAACTGGCCACATTTTTTTGGTGATATCTACATTTCGCGAGTCGTTATCGAGATTTCACGATGGTTTATCTACATTTCGGCAAGCGATATCTACATTTCACTAAACTTTATCTAGAATTCGTACTCTCATTTCAAAAATTCATCTTTTCCACACAATTTGAACGCGCAAAAAAAATGACTTTGACATTGTTTCTGTCAAAGTCACCTCTTCTATGCTTTAATTACTCCGATACGGCCGTCACTTTATTCAATGCAAAAATGATGCCTGCGTGAACCCCTTCATGCCAGATAGCAAATTGAATAACTGCCTCAACCGTTGCCATGTCATGGAATTTTCCTAAGGACATTACATCTGGCATTTGTTGATCTAGTTTTCCAGTCAGGAATTCTTTGACTCTAGCAGGTTGTTCTGCCAAAGCACTCAGCAATTGCTCGTTCGTTGGTGGGGCATCTGTCCAATCAGATGGCTTTGTTCCAGATCCAAATAACTTAGCCCATTCAGGATGAACAACCTCATATTCAGGCAATCCACGATGAACTAAATTTTCCATCGATACAAAAATATGACCGACGTGCCAACGGATTGTATTGTGAAACCCTTCAGGTTGGATATCCCATTGTTCATCCTTTACTGATTGCAAATGCCCTTGCGTATAAATTCGTGCAAAGTTTAATTGACCTAATGTCTCCATGTCATTACCCCTTTTAGATTCAGTATCAATTAAGCGTAGCTGAATCTATTACAAAAGGAAACAAAAAAAATTCAATACCATGTTTTATTCAAACGCCACATTATGTTGGGCGGAATCCTGATTTGTCCACGTAATGACTGTTCCAGGAGAGATGGTAATGCTTTCTTCACTAAAAGCGTAATCGGTAATATCGAGTTTGACTTCCACGGAATTTGAAGCGTCCTCTTCCACATTCACTTTCATTTTCATCACCGGATACGGTTCTCAGTAAACCGAGAACTCTCCAGTTAAGGTCTTGGGTCCAACATCGTCTCTCTATTTATGAAAAAAACAGCAACTCCTATTATGGAGTTGCTGTTTTAATACTTAAGGTCGAAATGGATCATCTTTTGGTTTCGTGCTGTTCCAGCTATCATGAGCGTCCTTGTTGAATGAAGATCCTTCATTTGGAGGAGTTTCATCGTATGGATAAACTTCATGCGGTGAAGGCGTGTTAAATCCTTCATCAACTGGTTCCACTGGGTTAGTAGGATTCACTTCATCTACATGTGGTGTAAACCCACGTAAACTTTGTTCTTTATTTTTCTCGGGTTGGAAAGATTCTTTCAATGATTCTTTAATTGTTTCTTTTTCAGCTTTATAGTTTTCTTTTGACACTTCAGCATCTTGCAAACTCTTTTCCATCTTACTTAAATAACGAGCTGCATGTTCGCGTCCGCCTAAACCAAATGCCAGACCGAATGCTAATGCCACGCCGCCTAAGATTAGGATAAACGCAGAGTTAATAATCGAAGCTGCAATGCCCAACTGATCTAGAGCCATAAAGAATGCGAATGCAAGAATTGCATATTTGGCAACATATCGTAATGCGTGTGGTGTTCCTGAAGAATGACTCATCACACCGCCTACTAATTGTTCTGCCATATTTGCTAACCAGAAACCAACTGCCAAAATGATGATTGCAGCGATTACTGATGGCAAGTATGCAAAAATACCAGTTGCTAATGTAACCATAAATTCTAGTTCAAGTAGTTGTAAAGCTTCTACAACAAACAATAAGATAATAATTACTTGTACGACTGTACCAAGTAGAGAAGCGAAAGATGGAGCTGAACCAGCACCTGATTTGAAGCCCATTTTACCGTAAATTGAATTGACACCCAATTTTTCTAGCAATGAAACCACAATGTCTTTTACCCATTTAGCTGCAACAATTCCCACCAATACTAGAATGATAGCAATTGCGATTTTCGGCAACATTGCCAAAATGTCGTTCAACATACCGACTGCGGGACCAGAAATTCCGTCTAAATCTAAAATTTCAAGAGCAGTAATGGATACTGGAATCATGATTAGAATAAACGCGATTATTCCTACAACATTGGAAATACTTGTCCCTTCAAAGAAAGAAGAAATGTTCAAGCGATCTGCCAAGCGGTCTGCACCTGCTGATTGTAAAAACTTCTCTAGTAAATTACGAACTAGTTTCGCAACAAACCAACCAATAAAGAATACAACTGCCGCAGATACTAGCTTAGGAATAAAGTTGAAGAAGCTAGCAAGCATTCCTTCAAACGGTCCACTTAATCCATCAATTCCAAGAGCATTTAGTACCGCTGGAATGAAGAGTAAGAAAATAAGATAATAAGCAACGTTAGCTGCTGTATCAGTCCATTTAGCTTGATCGGCAGGATTTGGTTCCATACCTGTTTTCGCAACATATTTGTTCAGGTTCAGCTTGTTGCCAGCCATTTGAATGACTTTCTTAACAACTGTTGCTAAGACCCAAGCAAATAATAAGATTAAACCGGCTTTCAAAATGTTAAGGAAAGCACCTGTTAAGCCTGAATACATGGAAACAAACGGCATTGCCATAGCATTCAAGTTTAGAATATTGAAGAATAATACAAAGGCTAGAATCAGCACGACGAAGAAGACAACTTTACTGATAATCTTTTCTACTGTCCATTTTTCGTTTTTATTTCCTAATCGCTCATTAACACGAGCTTTGCGTAACATTTTGTAAGTAAGATTTTCTAAGAACTTTGCCACGAAAAACCCTATTAATAATACCAATAAAGCTAGCAAAAGTTCTGGTAAAAATGAGAGAGTATCTCTCCAATAGTAACGATCCATCATAGCGTGTCCTCCTTTGAAATTTCAAAATTATTTGTCTTTCATGACAATCTTCATTTACCCTTTGCATTTCTTTTTAAACGCTTCACTCGCATCTTTCTCCCCGTAAATAATCAGTACATCCTGTTTTTCCAATACTTCATCAGCCGATGGGTTGCTTATGAGTTCTTCACCTCGGCGGATGGCCAAAACCGTCACGCCCATCTCGTTTCGAATCGCAGAATCTTTCAGGGATTTTCCAATGTAAGTACACRCTTCCTCAAGCGTCACTTCTTCCAATGATTGTTTCTTTTCTTTTGTATGAATGAGTAAATTGACTAAATCTGTACTTTCTGGGCGCAATACAGAACTCACCAATTCCCGGCCACCAATAGTAGAAGGGTTTATTACTCGACTGGCACCAGCACGCAATAATAC
Source organism: Paenisporosarcina sp. P4_E4_2 (assembly GCF_056401595.1). Lineage (NCBI taxonomy): Bacteria > Bacillati > Bacillota > Bacilli > Caryophanales > Caryophanaceae > Paenisporosarcina > Paenisporosarcina sp. P4_E4_2. The sequence continues at coordinate 3,820 of NZ_JBFUJC010000115.1, forward strand.
TTCTTCGGAGCCTGCATTTTCTGCGCGAGCAACTACTTCAATCTTTTCATTTAAAGCTTTAGCCTTGATGGTGATAAACACATTGTCTGAATCACTCGGTAACGTCGCAATCAAGCCTCGTGCTTTTGCCACATTAGCTTCTTTCAGGATATTTTCCTGCAACGGACTTCCAACAATGCGAAGTGTTCCATCCGCCAAATAGTCCAATATTTCTTCTTCGGAGTCATGAATATAGACGACTGGGACATCCTCTTCTTTTAACTGCTCGTAAACCTGTCTTCCCACTCGACCCAACCCGCATACGACGATATGATCTTCCAAACTTTTAATAGCATGTTCCATTCGTTTATTCCACACCTTTACTGAAAGTTGATGTTCAATGAAATAAGAAGCGACAGCCCCCATTGCGTAAGTGACAAAAGCCACACCAAGGGGAATCAGTAATAAAGCAAACTTTTGCCCTGCTTTTGTCTCGGGAACAATGTCTCCATAACCCACCGTCATCAGAGAAATGATGGTCAAATAAAAAKCATCGAATAATTTGAGGTTTTCCAATGCCATGAAGCCGGCTGTTGCCACAGCGATTAATACAATCAAGCCGATTATGGCAAAAAGTATATGTCGGAAACGAATTCGTAAGTCCATCCATTTGGATGTATTCATTAATTCACCTGCTCATTTTTATTGTTATTGCCTATACTTTTACCCTCTCGCAAACCTTTTAACACGAATTTCGTCCATTTAGTGAGGTGGAAATTATATGAAAAAGTGGACTGTTATCTTTTCCTTGATATCTATCTTCTTTCTACTGTGGATTGAACAAGGACTTGAAGTATCCTATGTATGGAAAACACTTGCAAAAGTAATGGTTTTCGTAGTATTCCCTGTACTTTTATTAAGAGGATATAAATTTGAATTTCTTCAAATAAGAAAAACACAAAAAAAGAGTATTTATCTGGCATTCGGATTAGGGATAGTGGTTGCAGGTACTGTCTTAAGTGCATTCATGTTGTTAAATGATTCAATCGACTTGGTTGCGTTACAAATAGACTTAGAAACTCGGGTTGGAGTAACAGCTTCAGTATTTCCTTTTGTCGCAGTTTACATATTGTTAGGCAATTCTTTTTTGGAGGAATTTTTCTTTCGCGGCATACTTGTGGATTTATTAAGAGATTCCAAGTTGAAGTGGTTCCTGCCGAGCCTCTTTTTCGCTATTTACCACATTGCGATTTTCCTGCCGTGGTTCGATTGGCCAATTTTAATCTTGGCAGTAGCCGGTCTCTTTATTGGTGGTCTGATATTCCAATGGATTAATGAAAAAAGCGGGACCATTTATCCTTCTTGGATCATTCATATATTTGCGGATATAGGTGTATTGCTTATCGGTATTTATATGTTTTATTTCAATTAGACTCTGCTATCTTATAAAAAAAGGGAATATGCTCACTTCCCGCGAACTTTTCAATAAAAAAACGTGAGGGAATCAAATCCCTCACGTTTCGTTAATCAGTTTTTATAGATACAGTGACCTTGAATAAATCCCCATCGACTTCAATTCGCATTGAGCCTCCGTGTAAATCGACAATAGACTGCGCAATAGCCAATCCAAGTCCGGATCCTTCCGTGTGACGGGAAGTATCGGCTCGTTTGAAGCGTTCAAACAATTCATCCACATTTTCACCAAGTTCATATTTAGTCACGTTTTTCACAACAAATTGTGCATAGCCATCTACTTGTTTTAATGTCACATATACGCGTGTGCCGGGCAACGTATACTTGAGGGCATTCACAATCAAATTATCCAGCAATCTCCACCATTTCTGTCCGTCAACAAAAGCGTGTAGAGGATTTTCTGGCGCAGTTACGCGGAAATCATGGCCTGCCGCTTGAATGTCTTCTTCGTGTTCTGCAAGAGCTTGTTGCATCAACTGGGTTAAATCCACTCGTTGCTTATGAAGCTCCACATTGCCACTAGCCATTTTAGAAACTTCGAACAAGTCCTCTATCAATGTTTTCAATCTCTGAGATTTACGATCTAAAATCGCGACGTACGATAGACGTTCTTCATCTGTTAAATCCACTTTTTTCAGTAAATCCGTATAGGTAATAATCGATGTCAGAGGTGTTCGCAAATCATGGCTGACGTTTGTAATCAGTTCGGTTTTTAACCTTTCACTTTTCGCTTGCTCTGATTGCGACGTCCTCACGCCTTCACGAAGCATGTTCAAATGTTTGGCATGTTTGGCCATAACTGATTTCCCACCAATGCGTATATCTGCAATTTGATGTCCTTTTGCCATTTGTTCAGTCGCTAATGCGAGTTTATTGTAAGCAGCGACTCGCTTCAACAATAAATACAACGAAGGCATCAAAACAAACATAAATAGTGGTACATATATAATCAGCAACTCTGGAACAACAAAGATACCCGCAAGACCTAATCCCGCCAAGAAGACCACCAACAAAATCAAAAGAATCTGAGTACCCAGTCGACGGTTAAGGAACAAGTCCTGGATTGTCAAAACCCATTTTTTAAGGATGCTTTTTTCCCACATCGTTCTAATTCCATTTTTCCTGCTATCTTTAAACAACCACACTGCCTGAATGAGTGTCAACGTCAGGAAGACAACGAATAACAACACCATCATGCCTGCATATGCAGCAAATCTAAGATTGGAATAATAATACTCGTAATAGCTCAATTGATCCGAAACTATCGTTGAGAAAGCAAAGGCTAAAACCAACGGAATGAAGATTAACAATAAGCGAATCTCCAATTTTCGTTCCCGAATGAAAAGATGTGTTGGGGAAGAAAGTACTTCGGCCTTCCTTTTGCTAAATAACCATATGGCTCCTCCAAGTGCGATCAGCCCCAACATCCAAAGAGAGTAAAAGTAGGCTTTGTTTTGATTGAAGTTGGTCAGACCCTGCATATGCTCAGAAGCTAGATTAGTCGTTTTTGGTATAGCGACTGTTCCGGAAAACTGGCTGTCCTGGTCTTCGATCATATTCATAATGTAAAAGATCGATAAAGATTTCAATTCCCCATCTTCCACATTCATATAATTTTGATTCACATTTGAAAGACGAAGAAAACCGGTTTTTGAACTGTATTCTTTCTTAATTGTATCTGCGTCTTTGACATCACCAAAAGAGTAGTGTTCACCTGTTTCCAAATTGGTCAGTTCATAGGCCATTTGCCGTTGCAGTGCCTTCATAAGCGGGAGTGAGTTGGAGATCTTTCGATCATATTCTTCCAATGCCTGCTTTTTCGCTTCCATGATTTTAGTTCGCACCACTTCATCATCGGCAAAGTTTTTGCGGATTTCTGCGATTTTCTCATCTCGCTCACTCACTAATTCCGACATCATTTCCTCTTCCGACAATGATGTCGCTTCCTCAATTAAACCTTCGTATTGATAACGAACGTCACGGATTTGATCCATTTGGGAACCGTAATACGTACGGTATTCTTCAATTTCATTTTCAGTCACTTCAAGATTCTTAATTTCTTTTTTCACGTCAAACCTGTTGATTAATGTTGGATAGACTTCATTCATTTGGGACTCAACAATCATGTGAAAATGATCGGATTCTTTAAAATCTTTACCCAAGTATTTTTGACCGTGTGAAGTAAATGTAATAATCGCCAATATTGTTAGGCTGACAAGTCCATAAAAAAGCCATGTTGTTCTTTTCATCACTTAGACGCCTCCTTTTAACATGCGGGTCAATTGCACAAACATCCTATTCGAGGAAAAGTTGTCATCTATTAGTTGAGCAACAAAGGAATAACAATACATGAGACTGAGCATGGCTAATGCGACAGCTACAATGGATAACCAATGGGATACCTTACTTTTCGATCTTGTAGCCAATGCCCCACACCACCTTTACATATCGCGGATTTTTCGGATTCGTTTCAATTTTTTCCCGAATTTTTCTAATGTGTACAGCAACGATATTTTCGGCATTGTACGCGGGTTCGTTCCAGACACGCTCATAAATTTCCCCGATAGAAAACACTCGACCGGCATTGGTCATCAGCAATTCGGTAATTTTGTATTCGATTGGAGTCAATTTGACGGTTTCCCCATCGAGCGTCACTAATTTAGCTTCCATATCCAGTGCAAGTCCACCGATTGCCACTGTGGCATTCTGTTCCTTGAACGTACCGAGATGGACGTATCGACGCAACTGTGATTTCACACGAGCCATTAGTTCCATCGGATGAAATGGCTTCGTTACATAGTCGTCTGCCCCCACAGATAATCCGTGAATTTTATCTGAGTCTTCCGCTTTGGCACTCAGCATAATGATCGGAATGTTGCGCTCTGAGCGAATTTTGAATGTTGCTTGTATGCCGTCCATATTTGGCATCATAATATCGAGAATGATTAAATGAATTTCATTCTTTTCAAGCAGCGTCAATGCTTCCAGCCCATCTGCTGCTTTCAATACGCTGTACCCTTCATTTTTCAGGTAAATCTCAATTCCATCCCGAATATCCTGGTCATCATCCGTTACAAGAACCGTAAATTGTGTCATCCGTTGCACCTCATCTCTACTTCTTATGATACCAATTATATCTGCCAATTCTTAACAAACTATGAGGATAAAAATGAAGAATTTCTTAAGAAAACATCGTGGATTTTCTTTCGTTTGATTTTATTTGGCTTTATATGCTATTTAATCGGCATCAACTGAGATTTAATCCGCTTCAAATGCATATTAATGGGCATCAATCTAGATTTACTCGGCATCAACAACCTTTTATTCCGTTTAGCCCATATATTCCCAAATAAAACACTAAAAAAGTGCCTCTGGTTAAAGAGACACTTTCATTTACCTAATATACTTTGCTCGTTTTCTTCCACTGAACGTAAGAACAATAATTCCTCCGAGCAATAGTAAAACGCCAACCCATGAAACGGGGCTTAATACTTCCCCTACGATAAAGACACTCAAAACT
>NZ_JBFUJC010000116.1:0-8737 GCF_056401595.1 Paenisporosarcina sp. P4_E4_2
GTTTTTGTTTATACTTCGTCTTTTTGTTTTGGAAAGATTTTTCCAATATTATCGGCTGCTCTATCTCCACAATCAAGCGCACCTTTTCATCCGGCTTATACGGTTTAGCTAAGCCGTCTTTTTTCAAATTCTTGTATCCAAGCCTATCAGCTGCTTCTTCAGCAGCTTGGTTTTGTTCATCTTGGAAAATTTGCAGTCCTTGCTTCGCAATCTCCTCTATATTTGGAGAGGAAACCGAATTATTCTGTGGCCCTTCCGCAAACACTGTTGTCGTTAACAACATCGCAGCCAAAGTCGTCGTTGCAAATACCTTGTRCGGAAATTTTCTTCTCATTTTTTACCCTTCCCCCTTTTTTTCAATGAAACAAAAAATACTTACTTCTCAATTTTTTAATAGTGTTAAAATTAAGAATATTTCAATATAATTGTATTATTCGCCTAATAGGAAGTAAATGGGGGTAATTAGTTAGGAATAAATAGGGATTTACTTATGAAATTTTAATTAAATTATGWAAAATAATTATTTTCACTAGATAAAAGCGCCTCTAAAACTTACTTCTTCTTACAAATAATATATTGATAGAGCATTTTCTTCATATTAATTATCCCAAATACTAGTTTTCCAAATGGGTTAGTCGGATTAAAGTATTGTTCCTCCTAGCTTTCTAGCCCTTATGTGAAAAACTGACATCTGATATATCTATTTCTTCTAAAAATGTTACATGTAAATAAGAATAAAGGAGGTTGATGGTACATGGATGAAGGATTAAAATTATTAAACTGTATCGTGAACGAGCTGGTTTGACTCAAGCACAACTGGGAAAAGGGATTTGTTCTGTCACTCATGTAAGTAAAATTGAACGTGGACTAACCCAATGTTCAAAAGAAATTATCAATCTTATTTGTGAGCGACTTAACATCGATTTACAAAAAGAATTAGAACAATATGATAGATTGAAAAAGAAGCTGAATGAATGGCTTGAAGTAATGGTCAAACAACAGATGGCAGATATAGAACTTCTCAAACAAGAAATCGAAGACAACACTTTTGTCCATATATCAGAAGCACATCATTTTTATCGCATCCTAGTAGCACGCTATTTCTTAATAAAAGGGGATGTGGAAAAAGGAAAAGACATTTTAAAGAGCTGTCAAGCTCATAGGAATGAGTTGGATCGTTATGAAAAAAATTTGTTGGAACATACATTGGGAATCTATTACCTTACTTTAAATAAAAGTAAAGAAGCAATTCATCATCTGTTTAACGAATAATATACTTGTAATTTACCTTTATTTACTTACCGTTTCGGCGGGAGTAACCCCTTCATTTTGAAAATAAGTTGTTATTATTTTAGTAATAAACCAGTTTGTTCTATAGGGCTCTGGATTCATTTCTACAGTAATAAGCTTATGTCCTCTGCCGAAATTTTCATATGAAGTTAGTAAATCATATGAAATTGTATATTGTAACTTTGTATCACTTATTTTATTTACTTTTACAAAATGAACGTTAGCAACCCACGGACTTGATTGTCCAGTCACCCAACCTTTTTCTTCGAACTGTTTCTGTGTAAGTTTTTGAAGAGATGGTGATAGCACAGCATATTGAACAGCACCACTTCGATTTTCTACACCCAATATCCATAATTCCGCAGCTTGTTTGGGGGTTCTAGGTTGCAATCCGTAAATAAATGAATTTAATTGACTCTCCAAATCTTGTCACCTTTCGAACATGCTTTTCTAATAAGATATGTTTCAAATGACTTTTAAGTCAGAGATAAATTGGAACAGGCTCCTTTAATGGAGAGGACTTTTTTCATTTCCTCTTCTAATTCGGACGAAGGGGTCAAACTGAAGAAATATAAAAAAGAAGGTATTGTAATTGTGAATAAGATTAATTTGAAGGAAAAGTAGCCGTCTACTTTCCTTTTTTTTATGAGTTTTTTAAACTCAGTTTATCTCAATTCAGCTTCTCTCCTCAATCAAGTAGCTAAGTAAATCTTTTATTTTTTGCAGCCAGGAAAATAAAATCCACCAGCAGCTATTTATGTGTTTTTGTCTAATTTTTCATAAAAACAATAATAATTTACAAGATATTTACAGAAAATCAATAATAATTGTGTATTATTTTTTTATACATAGGTAATTTGTGTGAGTGTATTATATTTTATGCTGTTTTGAGTTGGCGTCTATGTATTCCCCCTATTCTGGGAGGTTTCAAAATATCGGCGTACCAGGATTAAAGCATCGTTTCAGTTTAATGAGAACAGTAGAAGGAGAAAATCAAGGTTCCAATATTGGAAACGAAAGGGGGATTTCCGTGACGAAAAATTTCCTCTCATCCCGATCGATCTGAGGATGCCCACCATCCTTGTAAAGAGGGGCGACTTTCTCCATCACAATGGAGTCGTCGACATGATCGATATAATCAATGAGTTCCGCATCAAAGTTTCGCTACGGTTTTGTTTTTTACTCAATTTTACAAGATTTTTGAACAGACTCTTAAAATACTTAAAATATGGAGGTTTTCTGTAATGAAAAGAATTTTATCCATTACCCTCGTATTAACGATGATATTCGTTATGTTATCGACCACCACAGACGCATCGGACGCCAATATCGTCAAAATCGACAATATGCAGCCGGTTTACGGTCAAACGATCACCGCCGATGCAGTCATGGATCATGGTTCAATGAGCAAAAATCTAACATTTCAATGGCAAGTACAGGAATCACGTATAAGCGATCAATATATTAATGTGAAATCGGGTGGTACATCCAAAAGCTACACCGTAACGTTAAATGATATTGGTAAAAAATTGCGCGTTGTAGTTGGTTTACCATCAAATGGTGACAGAAAAACTTCATTGCCCACGAACGCAGTATTAAATGCCAATCCCCTTATTGCATCGATGAAATTCGATAATAATTTAAAGGACGATGCAAATCAAGAGAAATTGGAAGGGAAAGGAAATTATAGTTATGTAGACGGTGTATTACCCGGGACCAAAGCTCTGCACTTAGAAAGCGGAGACGGCAATTATGTCGGTACAACGCATAGCTTGAATTTTGGTAATGACAGTTATACAACATCCTTCTGGTATAAGGGTGACACTAACAATAATCAGGTAATATTATCAAACAAAGATTTTACTAAGAGCTCTAATGAAGGATGGGCGATTTATTCATCAGCCAATTCGGTCAATATGAATTTAGGATTCCCGACCACATCAGTAAAATTTGGGCGCGACACGTTTAATGCTTCCGATTGGCGTTACGTGACATTTGTTGTAGACAGAGATAAAATGCTCGGATCGTTGTATATTGATGGTTACAAAATGACTGAAACTTCGCTGGGGATCGGAACTTTAGATACATCGAACCCATTAAATATAGGTAGCGACGGATTGGGCAAACATGGCGATAATTCATTCGATATAGCTGATCTGAATGTTTGGAAAGGTGCATTTAGCAGTGATGTAGTCCAAGCTAATTATAATAGTTACGCTGTAAACAAAGTAGATATGAACGCACTTAACGACACAATATCAGAAGCAAGTACACTAATAGCAGACGGTCTCGGCAACGGCTTCAGCCAAACCGATTTTGATCATTTGAAAAAGGTTTTGAATACGGCAACTTCGGTTGCAACAACGAAAAAAGTAAAATTATATACACAGGAAACCATTAATTATTACGAACGTGAACTAAACAACGCCCTATTCATCTATCAAAAAAGCAATAAAACATTAACTCCTGCCGGTTTAAATATGATTATAGACAGCGACCCGGAAATCAGTTCTAATCCCGCAAAAATAGCGCAAATTGAAAAAGGCTACAGAACAGAACTGAGACTATTCCCACAGGCCGACGTACTTTTTATTCCTGGCGACGTTACCGGCGGTAACAATGCCAATGAATATGTATGGATGAAAAATCTGACAGACATTCATACTAAACTTACAAATGAGGGTTTGTTAAAAAATACGAAGTTTTATATGGTAAGAGGCAACCATGATATGGGCGGAGCCGAACAATTTATTCCTGTCGGTTCGGCGGGCGCGTGGAACGAGTCAACGAATTCATACGATAACAATTTCTTTAACGATTCTTATAGGGTAAAGGTAAAAGGATATAATTTTGTAGGTTTTGACGGAAATTATAACAACGAAAAAACGGTGGGAAAAGCCACCAATTTCCTCGACCAAATTAGAAAAGAAGAGGATTACGATCCAACCAAACCCATATTTGTATCTTCTCACTACCCTATAAGCGGAACTGTGTGGGGATCGGCTTGGAGCAGCGCGGCAAGTAATAATGTAGGTAAATATATTGCCAACAATAATTTTTCGCAGGTGGTATATATGTCAGGTCATACGCAATACGACCCGACCGACGAACGTTCTCACTATCAAGGTGCGGCTACGTATCTCGACAGTGGTGCGAGTTCATATTCCAGTTATATTGATAACGGTCCGTACGGCGGATATATAGAAGGCTCGTATATTAACTATAAAACCACACCTCGCATCGTGAATTTCGTAGAGGTTTACGATTCAAAAATGATCATCAAACAGTATAACTTAAGTACAGATGAATATGTAGGCATACCTTCTGTAAAAGTCGTTGGCGAAGGCAAAGAGGCCTTTACCTATAGCAGGAGCGATATAAGAGAACTCATAGCTCCGCAGTTTGAAGAGGGTATTACGGTCGATTCCTACAAAAACAACGAACTTGCTTTTACAATAAAGCAAGCAAATGACAATGTGCGCGTTTTGGAATACAATATTCAGCTTATCAACAAGCTCACCGGGAAAGTGGACAAATCGTTTAACAGCCTTTCACTGCCGCTAGACAAACCATTCGATGAACACAGACAGTATAAGTTTACAGATTTGTCGCCGACTACTCCATATATACTCAGGGTATTTGCCGACGATTCCATGTATAACCGTTCGTCGCAGGACATTGACATTGAGGCTCAAAGTGTTAATTTAAACAGCATCACTGCGCCTGCTGACATAACAGGGTTGACAATCGGAACGGCGAAGACAGCGGACGCCCTTGGAGTGCCAAAGACAGTATCCTTGGATACTGATGCAGGCAGGGGAGAAGCCAATGTGACATGGAATGTAGATGCTTCAAACTATGATCCCACTGTAAAGACTGCACAAACCTTCGCTGTCAATGGAACTGTAACTTTGCCAACTGGGGTGAAAAATCCCAATAACGTCCCTTTGACAACAAGCATTAAAGTAACGGTTAATAAGATCACTCAGTCTGAAATGACGGCAACGGCGACAAGTCAGGAAACGATTGGTGAAAATAATTCAGCATCCATGGCGATTGACGGAAATTCACAAACTTTTTGGCATACAAAGTGGGATAAATCTGATGTTCTCCCTCAATCGATCACCTTAAATCTTGGAGGAACTTACCCAATCGATAAGGTCGCGTATTTACCAAGGCCATCAGGCAGCAACGGAAATATTACAGGATATAACGTATATGTAAGTACAGATGGAGTGACCTTTACTAAAGTTGCAAGCGGAACTTGGGCAAACGACAATGCGGAGAAAGTAGCAACTTTTGATCCGACAGATGCATCATATGTCAAGCTCGAAGCAACGGCGGGTGTTAACGGCTGGGCAGCGGCCGCGGAGATTAGCGTCCTTGAAACAGAAACTGTAAAGAATTAGCTTCTAACTTTAAGAGGATTTATTGAACGCTGGACACGGTGAATTAAGGAAAGACCATTACAAGTGAGGATTGGCACATGGTTAAAGATGCAGATATCAATCATAACGACAAGATTAATTTTGCAGATTTAGTTTGGATCGCCAATAAAATTTTGCAATAGCACCAGATAATAAGGAGAGAAAAGTAAATCTTTTCTCTCCACTTTCTATGAAATGAGGTCCCATTATGATTCGACGTTCATTCCTGTCATTGTTTATCATCTTATTATTTTTTGGAACTGCCACAACTTCGCTTGCGCATTCCATAAATATGAATTACTCGGATTTAAACATTGAAGGGAACGAGATTCTCTATGATCTTTTTATTGAACAAACAGACTTGTTTCCACAATTCGGTACTGACTTGGATAATCTGGTGAACGATGAACTGGCCTCGCAAAAAATCGAATCCTATCTACAGAAAGGTCTTCGCATAGATGCGGATTCGAAGCCCTTAACGATGGAATTAGTTTCGATGAACATGGCGCAAAAGGGTGCCGTAAGAGGCATGGAAATTCAACTGACGTTTATCGCCGATGAAGAAATTGAACAATTTAATCTTCATTACGATCTGGTGTTTGACGATGCGCCTGCTCATACGAGTGTACTCATGGTCCATGCAGGGGAATATTTTCAGCAGGATATGATTGATAGCACTAATAGAGATATTCTGATCAACCTTCCCCAGGACTATCCCCAAGACCAACCCCAGGACCAACCCCAGCCTGAAACTGGATCCGTCCTATGGAAATACTTTGTACTTGGAATCGAACACATTTTGACCGGGTACGATCATTTGCTGTTTTTGTTATCCTTAGTATTAATCGCATCTCGCTTCAAGGATGCGTTGAAAATTGTTACTGCTTTTACAATCGGCCACAGCATAACACTAATCTTGGTGGCCACCGASCGTATTCAGGTCAGTTCGCATTGGGTCGAAGCCTTGATTGCCCTGACGATCTGTTATGTGGCAGTAGAAAATATGTTTGTTCAAAAGGCGAAATGGCGGTGGCTATTGACGGCCTTATTTGGCCTGATTCACGGCATGGGCTTCGCCGGGGCTTTGGCCGAAACGGGACTTCCAAAGAGCAATCTGATTGGCTCACTCCTGACGTTTAATTTAGGTGTGGAAGCGGGCCAGATCATGTTCCTATGCCTATTACTTCCCTTCTTGCTATGGCTGCGAAGGTTCCCATGGTATCGTAAAATGATGATCTCAACGTCTTGCCTTATTTTTGTGCTGGCATTTTATTGGTTGATTCAAAGATTGTAATTAGGCCATTTATTGATCAATACGAGAGTTAGCGGTATTTTTGCTAGCTCTTTTTTTAATTGCGTGTCTAACCAAGTCGGCACGACTATCTGGTATAGTCCGGTCGAGGTAAGAGCCTAGTGGATGCTCTTCTTTTGTGGGTAATTTTTTAATAAAAGATGTTCTCGATATGGAACCATTATATTTAATGATAAGTATGTCACTCCTATTCATTACATCAAGGAGTGAATATAGAAAAGCGAAAAAAGAATGAACTTGTTCAACTAACGGGGCAGGATAGTTGAACATTAGTCTCAGCTTTTAAAATTAAATTCCTATTATTTTATTGTCCTAAATAAGTGAAATCGTCCATAAATATACTGTGGGTATGTTAAGACTTTAATTAGGATAGGAGTGAGTAGGCAATAATGAAACAAACGATGCGCGTTCTTATTTCTGGTGCAAGCATTGCCGGTCCGGCACTCGCTTACTGGCTTCATCGTCATGGATTCAACGTGACTGTAATTGAACGTGCTCCAGCATTGCGCGCGGGTGGATTCGGGGTTGATATCCGTGGTGCAGCCATTTCCGTGCTTAAGGGGATGGGTATACTCGATCAAGTTCGTGCAGCTGACACGAACATGACTGGTGTTTACTTTGTGAACAGCAATTGCAAGATACAAGGTCAAATAAGCGAAGCAAGTATGGGGAACCAGCATGGTCTGGACATCGAAGTCATGCGAGACGATCTAAGTAACATTTTGTACGATTTAACCAAGGATACTGTTGATTACATTTGGGGCGATTCGATTACCGCTATAAATGAGACTGGAGCTGGTGTAGAAGTTCAATTTATTCATGGCAAGCCACAGACATTTGACCTTGTCGTCGGTGCAGACGGGCTTCATTCTAATGTTCGCACCTTAACTTTTGGAGATGAAGCACAGTTTAAACGGACGCTTGGCTGTTATATCTCGATTTTCACTCTCGAGAATTACCTCAACCTCGACCATCGCCAACTGTTATATACGATACCAGGCAAAACTGTAGGTATGTATAGCGCTCGTGACAATACCGAAGCAAGGGGTATGTTCTTGTTCCAATCAGAGGCATTGAAGTACGACCGCAATGATACAGAATCTCAWAAGAAACTAGTAGAAAATGTCTTCTTAGGCGATTCAGGTTGGGAAACCTCGCATCTACTCAAAACCATGAAAGATGCGACAGACTTTTATTTTGACGAGGTTTGCCAGATTCACATGCCGACATGGTCAAAAGGGCGGATTACATTGGTAGGTGATGCGGCGTATGGTCCATCTCCTCTATCAGGTCAAGGATCTAGCCTGGCGCTTGTCGGGGCTTATGTATTAGCTGGTGAACTTAAAGCTGCAGATGGTGATTTCGCCCGTGCATTTGTAGCCTACGAACAAAAAATGAGAAAGTTTGTTGAGAAAAATCAAAAAATAGGACTAATGGCTGCCGGGAGTATGATTGAAAAATCAAACTTCAAAATCTTTTTACGCAATTTAATGTTGCACATACCCCCGATTATGATCGTACAATTTAAGATGATTTCAAAAATGATAGCCAAAGCTGCTAACGGGATCGAGCTGAAAGATTATTGATATGGATTTATTGGTTGGAGGGTTACTACCAACAAGTGACACGATCAAAACGCTGTCTATTTTCAGTAACCATATAAAATCCGAACAAATTTCTGTTTAGCCAGCTAAGCGCAAACATGCCC
>NZ_JBFUJC010000117.1:0-8692 GCF_056401595.1 Paenisporosarcina sp. P4_E4_2
GACTTAAAAGTGATGGGTCCACGTTTCCTTTGGAAATCACGATGTCACTATTAAATGAAACTCAAAAAACACTCGTGATTATTCGAGATATAACAAAGAAAAAACAATACGAAGCCATGATGAAGTATAAAGCTGAACATAATGAATTGACTCATCTTTCAAATCGCCGCAAGTTGAATCAAGATCTAGAAATATTCAAAGAACAATCTTTAGAATCATCGTTGTTGTTTATTGATTTGGACCGATTTAAAATAATCAACGATACAATGGGCCGCGAAGTGGGAGATAAATTACTGATTGAGGTAGCGGAACGATTGAGTTTCTTCAGTAATCATATGATTAAGACGTATCACTTAGGTGSCGACGAGTTTGTTGTCCTGATTCTTAAAGAGAACATGGATTTCGTTAAAAATATCGCAATGGACATTGGGGAATACATAAAAGAACCTTTCTATCTTAAAGGCAATGAAATCTTTGTGACGGCCAGTATAGGCATTAGCGGCAGTCCAGAACATACGGACGATATGAATGAATTAATTACAATGGCAGACACTGCGATGTATTATGCAAAATTGGATGGAAAAAACACCTATAAATTCTTCAATAATGAGTTAAAAGAGCAGCGTGAAAGAAGAACGCTCATTGAAATAGAATTAAGAAGAGCGATTCGCAATGAGGAGCTTTATGTGGTGTATCAACCGAAGTTTAATTTGCACAATTCCAAACTGGCAGGCATTGAAGCCTTGATACGATGGGACAATCCGCTTCTCGGAAAGGTTTCGCCGATGGAATTTATTCCGGTTGCTGAAGATACAGGGTTGATCAATGAGATTGGTAACTGGATCATCAATGATGTTCTGTACCAGATGCGAAGATGGCATGACAAAGGGTATTCGCCTGTTAAAGTTTCAGTGAACGTATCCCAGCGCCAATTCCGTGATAATAATTTCGTTCCTTTTATCGAGTCGTGTCTTTATTCTTATAGTATTGAAGCAAAATATTTGGAATTTGAAGTAACGGAAAGTGTAATCGAAAATATTGATTTGGTTATGCCCAAAATTAATTCGCTGAAAGCGCTTGGAGTAGGTATTTCGATTGATGATTTCGGTACAGGGTATTCGTCGCTGAGCATGCTAAAGAACTTGCCATTTGATACGTTGAAAATCGATCAATCGTTTATTCGTGATTTGATTGGCAATAGCCAGGACCTATCTCTTGTTAAGACCATCATTTCAATCGGACAAACCTTCAATCTCAATGTTGTCGCTGAAGGGATTGAGAAAGAGGAGCATCTTCATCTTCTTGCTGAATTGGACTGTCCGATGGGCCAAGGATATTTTTTCAGTAAACCGATTCGACCTGAACAGCTCGAGGTAGAATTTTTTAAGTTGATAGGAGATTGATAGACACTTCCGGTGCATGTAACTGGAAGTGTTTTTGTGTTGTAACATTCGTCATAGAATAAAATGCAAGATATTGCGATATAGGCTTTACTATCTTCTGCAATTCCTTCCATCTTGTTAAACTCGGAAGTCGCATCTAACATCGCTCCATACCTGCGAGACTCTAGGAAAGATACAGCTTTCTCCATGCCAGATTTTATTCGCTGGGTTCTGTTAAGCAGTAAATAGATGTATATTTGAAGTAGTTAAAATAGATGGTAAGTTACCATATTGTGGAGTTTATTATGGTATAATTAACCTATAATGGAATACATCACGAAGGAGAAATTAGGTAAATGTACAATGATATAGTTGAACGGAATAACGTGAAAGTGTTTGGGGAAGGTCAAAAGACGATATTGTTTGCTCATGGTTTTGGCTGTGATCAGTCCGTTTGGCGTGATGTAGCACCAGCATTTTCAACGGATTATCGTGTAGTCCTGTTTGATTATGTTGGTTCTGGCAACAGTGATAAGTCTAGGTATTCGACAGAGCGATACGATTCTTTGAATGGGTATGCCCAAGATGTAATTGATGTGTGTGACGCACTTGAGTTGGAAAATATCGTATTCGTTGGGCATTCTGTCAGTAGTATGATCGGTGCATTGGCTAGTATTGAGAGACCCGGGATAATAGAAAAATTAATAATGATTGGTCCTTCACCACATTATTTGAATGAACCAGGATATGTTGGTGGCTTTGATAAATCGGATGTTGATGCGTTACTAGATATGATGGAAATTAATTATCGGGAATGGGCGAAATATTTAGCGCCAGTTGTAATGGGTGAAGCTTCGGATTCAACAATAACAAAGAATTTTGAGAACACGTTGTGCTCGAATGATCCTGTCATTTCACGGAAGTTTGCTGAAGTGACATTTACTTCCGATTCGCGTGATATGCTTGGTGAAATTACGTCACCAACTTTAATTTTACAGACACAATTCGATGCTATTGTTCCCATGGCAATGGGCGAATACCTACATACGAAAATTACTACAAGTGAGTTTGTGCTGATGGAAGCTACAGGACACAATCCGCATCTTAGTTATCCTGAAGAGACTGTGACGTGCATAAAAGCGTATTTGACGAAGTGAAGGGAGGAAATTAAATGGAAGAGCAATTGGATTTGGCACCTTGTGGTTATTTGGTGATGAATCAAAGCTTTCACGTGGTGGAAATGAATCGTACCTTGCGTGATATGCTCGGTGTAGAAGGTACACCTGTTCACTTGCATGACATTTTGACGGTGCCATCCCGCATTTATTTTCAAACTTACTTCGCTCCGTCTATTATGTTGCACGGAAAAGTCAATGAGATGTATTTGATGTTAAAAGGTAAAGAACATCATCTTCCGGTTTTGATGAATGCGGTTAAACACAATGACCAATTTTCTTGTGTACTGGTTCAGATGGCAGTGCGCGATAAGTATGAGAATGAGCTGTTGCTTGCTCGACGAAAAGCTGAGCGGATTCTTCATGATACGGATGAAGCCAACAGAAAATTGCAAGAGTTACTGAAAGAAGTCGAAGGGAAACAACAGGAATTGTTGGATTTAAATGTAGAATTGCTGGAACTTGCAATGACGGATGCACTGACGGGATTAAAGAATCGTCGTTTCTTGGAGAAAAAACTAATGGATCTCGTTCAGTTAGCGGAGAGTTCGGAGAATGAGACTTTTTCCTTGTTGCAGATTGACGTCGATCATTTCAAACAGGTCAATGATACGTTTGGTCATCCAATGGGCGATGCCGTGCTTCGCGAGCTTTCATGGAAGCTTTTAAGAGAGACAAGAGAGCACGATGTTGTTGCCCGCATGGGTGGAGAAGAGTTCATGATCTTGCTTCCGAGTACGAATGAAGAAAGCGCACGGGTGATGGCGGAACGGATTCGACTGAATCTCGATCATGGATCCTGGACTCAAAAACGTGTGACTGTCAGCATTGGTGTGACAACGTATGAAAAAGGCAACGATTCCAGTATATTATTTTCTAAAGCGGATGCAGCTCTTTATTTATCAAAAGGAGCAGGTCGCAATCGCGTATCTGTGAAATGAATATAGGAGTTACGCACGAAACCCACTAGAGCTGTTCTAGTGGGTTTTTGTATCGAAAAATTTACATATCATTTATTTTTTATATGAGATATCCTCCAGAAAACAGGCGATGCTCCTTAATTTTTCTTCCATTCCGTTGAAACTTTTATCGTGAATGGGAGGATGGTGTGCTAAAGTATGTAACGATTCACTGATGTGATGTAGATCAATTTGAATGTCTTGCAGGATAGCAACTAAATTAGTGATATTTTGTTCATTCATATGTACCTCCTTGTGTAAATGTGTCGTTTCATTATTTTATTATTCTCGGTTAACCTTAAGAACTCTCTTACCTTGTCAGAAGAACGATGTAAGCATTATTTCCTTATAACCAAAGCAAAAACCTTCTGGCTATGAGTTCCAGAAGGTTTTTTTGTGTTGAAAAATAGGTCTTTAACGGATTATCTGGAATTCAAAAGTGGATATCTGAAATTCATTTGTACATATCAATATTTCGCATGGTAATATCTCTAAATCAACATGGTTTATCTGGAAATCAATCAAACATATCTGAAAATCAATCGAATTGCCTAATTAAATTCGTGTGGAATATCATTTTTTCTGTGAGGAAATAATGTTGAGTTTGATTTCCAAAAGCAAGGACAAAATATCCCGAAGTTTCGTTTGACTCGAGAAGTCAAAGATTGTATGTGCCATCACATTAATAATTGCGAGGAGAAGGAAAAACCAGACAATTCCCAGGAACACCATGTCCAAATATTGAATCGTAATCGATTGGGAAAAGAGAATCCCGCCTAAAAAGCTTAGTAAAGGAATTAAATAAATTTGAATGGAACTACTCATACGGGTTCCAAACGATTTTTTGGTCATGGTATTTTCAATTTCATTTCGA
This sequence comes from Paenisporosarcina sp. P4_E4_2, assembly GCF_056401595.1. Lineage (NCBI taxonomy): Bacteria > Bacillati > Bacillota > Bacilli > Caryophanales > Caryophanaceae > Paenisporosarcina > Paenisporosarcina sp. P4_E4_2. The sequence goes on from NZ_JBFUJC010000117.1 coordinate 4,391, forward strand.
ACAATGACCTCTAGCATTTGGAGATTGTTCAGATCCATAAGCGAAAAGTGAAGTTTCTGTTCCAGTAAGTTAATCCACGTCGATACTTCTTCTTCATAGTCCTGTTTGAAATGATAAATAGAGTTGTTAATGGAAATATCATGTTTTAAATAACATTCAAATATGGCATATACTAAATATCCCGTGAAAATAGTTAGTGTGGATAAGAGAAAATAATTATTGAAATAAAGAAATAGACAGACAAGTAACGAAGTTGGCATGGTAGCAAGAATCAAACGGTTTTTCCAATTGGTTATTTTAATGTATCTAAAAATAGACGTCACTATTTCAAGTGGGTTGAAAACTTCTTTATAACATTCATATACGGTATACATCACTTTGTTCATCGGAATCCTCCTTCTGTTTCTATATATATGAAAGGAGTTATTAATAATATAGGCACATATAGATTTCACTATAGGTGTAATTCCAACGATTGCTGCAATTTTTCCAACTAAAATCTCCTTATTTCCAATTAAGCCACACTTTTTTTCAACTAAACCCTCAATTGTTCCAACAAAACAATGGTCAGCCTAAATCGCTTCATAAAAAACATCCATTCTTGAACAAAATATATAACCTTCTTGTATGATTTTTTAAAAATGAGACATTCTATATGCAACAAGGAGGTGAGTAACATGGCAAACAACAATTCAAGCAACAAATTGTCAGTACCAGGTGCAAAACAAGCTTTGGATCAAATGAAGTATGAAATTGCACAAGAATTTGGAGTACAATTAGGCGAAAACGCTACATCGCGTGCTAACGGTTCCGTTGGCGGAGAAATCACTAAGCGATTAGTAGCACAAGCCCAACAACAATTAAGAGGTAACCAAAATTCATAAAACACGGGCCGACAGTTCATTCTGTCGGCTTTTATTTATTTTGTGCGAATAACTGATAGAAATTGTGGTCAACCTTTTCAATAGCCACAGATAGTCTTTCTTCATATCCGCTTTACATGACATTCGATGAAAGGATGTGCGGTTTTGTTTTATTTATTAATAAAGCTTAAAAATTTTATTAAGAGTATATTTCTACCTGGGCTGGAGTTGAACTAACATGGCGCTTTCCACATGTTTAAAACAACTCCTCCTGTTATTCTGGATGGTCACGATATTAGTCGCAGGCTGTACCGCGGATGCTCACGCTTTTTTATATGAGCAAGCAATCAGTTTTCATCTGGATGTCAAACCGAATTTTCGTGACTTGTTTATTACACATGATATTCACCTCGAGAAAGAGTTCTATGTGATACAAAAAATCGGTCACATTTCTGCTTTTGGACTTCTGTTTTTCTTCCTTTTTGCAACGATCAAAAGGTTTGGCCATGCGTTTATGTTATGCAGTATGTTTGCGTTTTTCACAGAAATCCTACAGCTATATTTTCAACGCAATGGGAGACTTTTTGATGTAGGCGTTGATATGATTGGTATCCTATTAGCATTTTTACTGTGTAAATCTCTTGCCGGAAATTCAAATACAAATAAAATTCATGAAGCACCTGGATGAACAAAATATTATTTCGTATTACTAAAATTGCGAATCAGAAAAAACATGTTTTTTCAATATTAAACATCAAATAATTTAGTGAATGTGACAAATTAGTGAATTTTTAAAAACTCACCACAATGCGACATTTTTTTACAAAGCCAATTAGTTAAGATGTTCTTTGAGTGTACAACGTCTTTAATTCGTATACAAAAAATACCAAAAATTATTAAATGGAGGAAAGGGTAATCATGACAAATATTCACCTTAAAATGTTTTTACTTGGACAAATCAATATTAAAAGGAGAGTAATGTATTACAAAGCAAAGCATTTTGGTTTTACGCATTCCAGCGTAGTCGCATGCAGCCAGGAGCTTGATTCATTACTGAATAGATACCAAGGAATTTAATTGAGCCTTAATTTTGTATCAAACAAATAAAATATCGTTAAAGAGAATCTTCAAGCGTCTAAACATTGTAGGTTCTTTTTTTATGGCTTTCAACATACGAGAGAAATGAAAATTTTCAGTCAAGTAAAAATTATGTTACGCTAGTTTCAAAAATTAACGGGGGAAATGACATGAATATTGAAACTAACTGGTGGAAAAAAAGTGTTGTGTATCAAGTGTATCCACGCAGTTTTTATGATTCTAATGGTGATGGAATCGGCGATTTACAAGGAATCATTTCAAAATTGGATTATCTGGTGGAGCTTGGTGTGGATGTGATTTGGCTGAGTCCGATATACGATTCTCCAAATGATGACAACGGCTATGATATTCGGGATTATCAATCCATCATGGATGAATTCGGAAGCATGGCGGATTTTGATGAGTTATTGGAAGCGGCAAAGGAACGGAATCTCCAAATTATTATGGATCTGGTCGTCAATCATACATCGGATGAACATGCGTGGTTTGTTGAGTCGAAGTCGAGTGTAGATAATCCTAAACGAGATTTTTACATATGGGCACAGGGTAAAAACGGACAGCCGCCGAACAATTGGGGATCGGTTTTTGGTGGGTCCGCTTGGCAATTGAACGACGCAACACAAGATTATTACCTTCATTTGTTCTCTAAAAAACAACCTGATTTAAACTGGGAAAATGATGAATTGCGACAATCGGTGTATGACATGATGAGTTTTTGGCTGGATAAAGGGATTGGCGGATTCCGTATGGATGTAATCAATTTCATTTCTAAGGAGCCAGGTTTGCCTAATGGTGCACAAAATGAAGGACAAGCTTACGGGGATGGCAGTCCCTATTTCATTAACGGTCCGAAGATACATGACTTTTTACAAGAGATGAATCAAGAGGTGCTTTCGCATTATGACGTTTTGACAGTTGGCGAAATGCCAGGAGCTTCACCAAAGGAAGCAATCGATTACACGAACCCTGAAAATAAAGAAGTGAATATGATTTTCACATTTGAACATATGGATTTAGATAGTGGTCCTAATGGTAAATGGGATCTAAAACCTTTGAATTTAATCGATCTGAAGGACAATCTTGAAAAGTGGCAAATCTCGCTTCAAGACAAAGGGTGGAATAGTCTTTATTGGAATAACCATGATCAACCACGGATTGTGTCGCGTTTCGGTAACGATGGGGAGTATCGTGTGGAGTCAGCAAAAATGCTCGCAACTTGCTTACATATGATGCAAGGGACACCTTATATTTACCAAGGCGAAGAAATTGGCATGACGAATGTGGCATTCGAAACAATTGACCAATACAAAGATTTGGAAACATTAAATATGTATCATGAAAAAATGGAGCAGGGTGCCAATCACGATATCGTTATGCAATCCATTTATGCAAAAGGTCGAGATAATGCACGCACACCGATGCAGTGGTCATCTGAAAAAAATGGTGGTTTTACAACGGGGACTCCGTGGATCGAAGTTAATCCGAGATATTCAGAAATTAATGTGGCGAATGATTTACAGAGTGAACAGTCGGTGTTTGCACATTATCAGCAGCTGATCAAGTTGAGAAAACAGCTGGACGTTATCACAATCGGTGACTTCAAAATATTATTCAAGGATCATGCACAGCTATTTGCTTATGAACGCAGAGCTGAGAAAGAAAGCCTGTTGGTGTTATGTAATTTCAGTAAGGATGAAATTTTACTAAAAGATGATGTCGTGAAAAACTATATTTGTAATAGTAAACTGATCAGCCATAATTATCCTTCTGTTGATCTGCTTGATAAAATTGAGTTGCGACCATATGAGGCATTGGTTTTTTACTCATCTGCGTCGGAATGAATTTTGTGAAAAATCAAATATAGACGAATCGGTAAAATCATGTATGATAAAAAAGATAACTTCATCGTTTAATAGATTTCAATATAATGGAGGTCAAGAGTAGATGGTAGTCCTTGGTGTGGATATTGGAGGGACGAAGATTCGATTCGGCGTTGTCGATTCGACGGGACAAGTGATTGAAGATCATGTTGTTCCAACTCAGATCCCTTTGTATCCTTATTTAGAAGAAAAAGTAGTCGAATTTTTACAGAACCATCCGCACATCGAGGCGATTGGGATTGGCACGAGAGGCATGGTGGACGCGGAACAAGGCGTCATCACTTTCGAAACTGAGACATTGCCCGGCTGGCAAGGCACAGAAGTGAAAGCGCTTTTACAGAAAGCGACAGGGCTTCGAGTCGAGGTCAATAATGATGCGAATTGTGCCGGTCTTGCTGAACATCGACTTGGCGCAGCAAAAGGTTTCCGACGCACGGTTTGTTTAACGGTTGGTACTGGAC
>NZ_JBFUJC010000118.1:0-8607 GCF_056401595.1 Paenisporosarcina sp. P4_E4_2
GTTAAATCCTCTGACATTTTTTTCGTTAATGTGGTCACAAGAACCCGTTCATTACGCTCGGCCCGTTGACGGATTTCATCAATCAAATCATCAATCTGACCTTCAATCGGACGGACATCGATTGTAGGGTCTAACAAGCCTGTCGGTCTAATGATTTGCTCAACCATGTCAGGTGTGTGTTCCAATTCATAAGGTCCTGGAGTCGCTGAAACGAATATGGCTTGCCCCATATGACCTTCAAATTCCTGGAATGTCAATGGTCTGTTATCCATGGCGGATGGTAACCGGAACCCATGATCCACCAACACTTTCTTACGAGCCTGATCCCCGTTGAACATCCCCCTTACTTGAGGCAATGTTACGTGGCTTTCATCCACGACCATCAGGAAATCGTCTGGAAAATAATCAAGTAATGTATATGGGGTGGCCCCAGATTCGCGCAGTGTTAAATGACGTGAWTAGTTTTCGATACCTGAACAAAAGCCCATCTCGCGCATCATTTCCAAGTCGTAGCGGGTACGTTGTTCCAGACGCTGCGCTTCTAGTAATTTGTCTGCGCCACGTAGAACTTTCAGTTGCTGTTCTAATTCAATTTCAATATTTTCTATCGCTTTCAGCAATTTTTCTTCACGGGTAACGAAGTGGGAGTTCGGGAATATCGCAACATGTTCACGGTCTCCGATAATTTCACCTGTTAAGGCATCCACTTCACGTATCCGGTCGATTTCATCCCCGAAAAACTCAACGCGAATGCACCGTTCATCACGGGAAGCCGGGAAAATTTCAACGACATCTCCTCGCACACGGAACTTCCCGCGGACGAAATTCATATCGTTTCGTTCATATTGAAWATCGACCAATCGACGGAGTAATTGATTGCGTTCGATTTCCATTCCCGTACGAAGGGACAACACCATTTCCCGATATTCTTCGGGATTTCCGAGTCCATATATACATGAAACGGATGCAACAATTAATACATCCTCCCGTTCAAATAAAGCCGACGTTGCGGAGTGGCGCAATTTATCAATCTCTTCATTAATACTTGAATCTTTTTCGATATACGTATCCGTTTGTGGCACATAAGCCTCCGGTTGATAGTAATCGTAGAAACTAACAAAATACTCCACCGCATTATTCGGGAAGAATTCTTTGAACTCACTGTACAGTTGTCCTGCAAGTGTTTTATTGTGAGCCATGACTAATGTCGGCTTTTTGATTTCCGTCACTACATTCGACACGGTAAATGTTTTACCTGTTCCTGTTGCACCAAGTAACGTCTGGTATTTCCGACCTTCTTCAATTCCTTTTACCAATTCGCGAATCGCCTGCGGTTGATCACCGTCAGGTTTGTAAGGAGCCTGCAAATCAAAATTCTGTACCATAATTTCCTCCTTGTTTATAAAGCGGAAAGCGCTACTTTTGTTAAGGTTAGCGGGGTTCGGCCATTTTTATTGAATGTTCATATTTTATCATATTCCCCAATGGAACACGAATAAAAAGCGAACGTATGTTTTTCTGCTAAAAAAACAAAATCCGCTCTTCGCGAAGAGCGGATAATTCACAAGTCTATAGGAACTAATCATCTAATCATTACACACTTTCTTGTTGCAACAGACGTAATTCGCTTGTATATGCCACAAACGATTCTTTATCTTTCAGATCGAGCGCTCCATCAATCAAGGTCAGCAAGCGTTCTTTCCGTTGCTCGCGATGCACATGGTTCAAGAACAAATCCATGTAGATATCGTTCAACAGTTTCTCCGCTTCACTAACGGTCTGATTTCGCCCCATCGCTTTCAGAAAATCAGCATATGAATAATACTTATCCATTGCAATCACCTCGGATGCCTTTTTTCTATTATAAATAAAAAACCTAGGAAGTTGCAAATGTTTTTTCTGAATATTACGTATGATTTATTTTTTCTTAATATTTGTACTAATTAGTCAAAAGTATTGCAAAATTCCCAATTTTCTCTATAATAGGGTTTGTACTCTAAAATAGGGATGTGAATAGATGGATAAAAAAATCTCCGCTGCCTCGAATTACATCGTGTCATTCAACACCATTGCTCTCGTACCGTTCTGGAATGAGAATAATCTTTACACTCGTGTCATTGAAAACCATATTGAATTTATCGTTAGAATGAAGCCTGGGGCCATTATAAAAAAATCACTTATTTTTTATGGAAACTCTTATAAACATGCTACGTTTTTCTCTCGTGAATCCATTGGCCCTTTGCATAAAGTCCCTCTCATCATTTCACATGATTTTGGAGTTCCATTAATCATGATGCCGACCCTATCTGCCGAATCAGACGGAAATATATGGATATCCTTTTCTGCTATCGATAGCTATTCAATTAATTCCCACAACCAATGTTTAGTGCATTTCACTAATTCGCAGATTCTACCGGTGAATGTTTCGTACACAACAATGTGCAGACAATTTGTGCTTTCCCATTTCCTGACGAATCAATTTCAAAAAACACGCGATCAAATGAACCATCCTTTTTCTCAGTCAAAGCTTACATATTTACCAACCCAAACAAATCCTACCAGATAATACATACTCTTAAGCCCTTTCTCTGTGAAAGGGCTTATTATTTTGATTTTCACTCAATTTCCCCACTCACTCAATTAGCCTGTTTTGCAATTGACAGATACACACTCAGCAGCTCCTCGACTCGATTTCTCAAGCGCACGTTCAAATAGCGGCGATGCTCTTCGTATCCACTGTGAAAAAAAACATATTCGGTAAAGGTGTCATCGTGATTGCCTCGAATGACTTTCATATTGTGTTGGCGCAAATAGATTTTCGTGTCTTTCAATTCACGCTGCGCTTCCTTCACTGCTTGATCGATCATGGCCACATAAGGTCTCTTCAACTTGAATGGGCCTTTTTCAACGATTTCCCGGTCGCGCTCCAAAATGGTCAATACCATGGGGAGATAAATCATTTTTTCAAAATAGGGTAAACTATCGGCTGGAATGAGCGGCATGTTTTCGCCTCCTTCAAGAACGTTTGTTCGTATTTTATATTGTACGCTCATTTTTAAAAAATACAAGTGGGAAATCAGGGGAATTTCGCTGGAAGTGTTGCTGCGTCTCACTTCAAGTTAACCTTAGCGTGAGATGACATGAAATATTCGTCAAAAAAACCACCTCAAAAAAGAGATGGTTCAGCGTTATTTATGTGATTTCCCTCGATAWACCCAAGCAGAAGCGATAAAGAAAAATCCGGATGTAACCATTAATGGAGAATGATCATCCCATACCGCATAAAACCCTGTAGCCAAGGACAAAACAGATATGATTCCGGCAAACATTCGCGTTTGCAGTTGGAATCGTTCCACTTTGGATTGTGCATCCCGAATTTGCATGTATTCCCGCATTCGAGTCGGTTCATCTAGGAAAGTAATTACTTTTTGTGGGAAAGCACGCAATGGTCCGATTGCATTTAATGCAAAGCGTACCGCATCCTCTTTCGAAAATGATTTGTCCCCCTCTTTTTGGGTTGTTGCCCATTCGAGCACACGCGGCCGCGCAATAGCAAGTAAATCCACTTTCGGATCCAGAACATGAAGAACTCCAATAAAAGTCGAAACTGCCCGACCAAAAAAGGCGAATTCCGCAGGCAGCTGCACAGGTTGCGTACGGACAATTCCTTTTAAGTCATCCAGTAAACGGTCGACGACAAAACTGTCCATTTGCGTCAATTCTTCGGATTCATACGCTGCAACCACTCTGGCAATTGCATCTGCCAGTAAACGGCGGTCTGCCTGCGGCAACAAGAATCTCAACTCTTCCAGACCATCCAATACTTGGTCATACTGTTTGAGCAGTATACCTTCGACGACTTTTAACACGGAACGCGCTTCCTCTTTACTGATAGAACCGACCATTCCGAAATCAATCAACACAATCGTGCCATCGGGTTTAATTAAGATATTTCCACCGTGTGGATCCGCGTGGAATTGTCCACCATCCAGCACTTGTTCTAAAAACAACCGAAACAGTCGCTCCGATAAAACGCGACGGTTTATCCCATTAGAATCAATAAATGCAAGGTCGGTTATACGGGCACCTTCAATCCATTCCATCACCAGAACGCGACGCGTAGAAAATTCATCATAGTACACAGGGAAACGAACACCTGGCATTGATTCGAAACGGTCCGCAAAGCTGCGCCCATTACGTAGTTCCTGTAAAAAATTAAGCTCTGCCCCAACCGTATCGACCATCTCGCTATACAACAGATTGAAATCAATTTGTTTGCCAAAAGCCGTGAAACGTTTTGCCAGCCAAATCACAATTTTCATGGCACGAAAATCAGCACGTAAAATGCGCTCGATTTCCGGGCGTTGAATTTTCACTGCCACAGGCGTCCCGTCTTTCAGCGAGCCCTTATAGACTTCACCGATCGATGCAGATGCGACAGGTTTATCCGATAGGTTCATGAGAATATCCGTATGAGTTTCATTCCACTCCTGTTCGAGAAGATCAATTGCTTTCTCTCTCGGAACAGCAGGAACCCGGTCGGTCAACCCTTCTAGCTCTGCAATAAATGAAGGCGGCATTATGTCCGCACGTGTCGATAAAAACTGTCCCATTTTAATCATTAATCCGCCAAGTTTGAGTGCGGTCCGTTTATATTCTTTCGCTTGCCTCGTCACAAGCCGCTCCCATTTTTCGTTGATTACCGGTGTAAAACGACCTTTATAACGGCGCTGAAAAAGCGTTACTTGTGTAAAAAACTTTACGGACATCCAGACAATGCGATAAATTCGATAAATTGCTAAACGTTCCATTTCAAGCGCCTCCTTTGCCTACCATTATAGAGAGAGATGGCGACAACGTCCAAAAAGTGATATGTTTTGAAGGGAAAAACTTTCAAAATTGTGAACATTATAAGGGGGATTTACCATGGACACCATTCGCTACGAACAAAACGGGAATTTAGCTATCATCACACTCAATCGTCCGGACTCTATGAACGCCTTTAACTATGATATGTTACGTGAACTTGGTCAGGTTGCCGAAGCCATTCGCATCAATCCAGACGTTCGTCTCGTTGTTTTCACAGGTTCTGGTGAAAAAGCATTTAGTGTAGGTGCAGATTTAAAAGAACGCAAAACGTTGACAGAGCAACAAGTAAAACGCAATATTTACAAAATCGGTGAAGTATTTTCAGCAATTGAAAACTTGCCACAACCTACAATTGCCATGATGAATGGTCACGCATTCGGTGGGGGAATGGAACTTGCACTAGCATGCGATTTCCGAATTGCAGCAGATAATATATTACTTGGACTCACTGAAACGAGCTTAGCCATCATTCCAGGAGCCGGTGGTACACAGCGTCTGCCACGCTTGATCGGAGAAGCAAAAGCTCTTGAATTAATCCTGACTGCACGTCGCTTAACAGCTGATGAAGCTCTGGCTTACGGCGTTTTAACAAAAGTAGTTTCCAGCGGAAGCTTACTAGAAGAAACGGGGAAATTTGCCAATCTGATTTTAGCAAACGGGCCGATCGCCGTACAACAAGCGAAATTTGCTATTAAACACGGCATGAACGCTGATTTACATACAGGCTTGAACATTGAACGAAAAGCCTATGAAATAACGATACCTACTGAAGACCGTGTTGAAGCCTTGATTGCATTTGGCGAAAAAAGAAAGCCTGTCTTTAAAGGGAAATAATAAAGAGCTATTCCAGAGATTTCACACTTCCTCTGGAATAGCTCTTTTTGGTAGTATCTTCACTATCATGTTCCAATAGAATCAGTCGTTTAAAAAAGCCATCACATATTCCGCATCGTCTCCTACACCTTGAAGAATAGCGGATCCTCTTTTACTTTGCCATGGCAAGCCCAAGAAATACAATCCCTTTACTGGACTGATTCCTCGTTGATGCAGCACTTCATTTTTCTCACTAATAGCTCCATTAATTTGAATACAAGAGTAGTTAGATCTGAATCCTGTGGACCAGATGATATTTTGTATATGTAAGGTGGAATCATCTTGGAATCTTACTTCATTCGCCTTGCACTCAATGAGCCTTGATTTTAGTACAACCCGATTTTGTTTTAGTGCATTTTTCAACTCGTGGCCAAAAATGAAATCGCCTTTTCGCTGTATGAATTTACCTAGCATGGAATTTGAAGACGCATTTAATATTCCCACTTTATCCAACCACCAAAAAATGCTTTTTCCCATGATGAATAACGGCATATAATCGGGGTTTTTACTGACCGCCAAAAATGTTTTCTTTGATTTCGATAATTCCACAGCAATTTGTGCTCCACTGTTCCCACCGCCTACCACCAACACATTGCCTTCCTGCAATTGACTTTCGTTGCGATACTCGGATGAATGCAATTGAACAACATAATCATCAATTGATTTAGACATTGAAGGAACAAACTTGTTATGGAAAGGTCCAGTTGCCATGACGAGGTTTTTTGTTTGAAAAACACCATTATTTGTCGTTACCTTAAACGACTGATCGTCATTTAGAACGACTCCATGAACTTCCTTATTAAATTGAACAGGGAATTGATAATTCTTGGCATACCGTGCTAAGTAGCGGCTGACTTCATCTTTCGACGGCAATCCATGCGGCTCTCCTTCCATTATCATGCCTGGAAGGGAATTATATAGGCGTGGTGTAAAAAGAACCAATGAGTCATATCGATTAACCCAACTCTCACCAATGAATGATCCTTTATCGAGAACAAGAAAATCCTTCTCATTTGACTTTAAAAAATAGCTCATAGCTAATCCAGCCTGACCAGCACCGACGACAATTGTATGATACAACTGGGAACACTCCTAAATAGAGATTAAAGTTTTAAATAGACTTCAATAAAAATATAAAATTGTTATCACTCACTGTCCAGAAAAAAATGGAAATTAACTATCACTCTGAATCAATAGCTTCTAAAGGCATGTCCCATAATAAATAATCGTCTATAAAAATGGCGGTTTCTACAACAATCGTATCTTTATTTTTCTTGAAAAATAAGGCCGTTCCTTCTTGTGTTTCATACGACCATCCCAGATCACTCATGATTTTCTTCACATGGTCAAATGTCGCCTCTTCCGTATATTCAGAAACATAACGTTTCACGTATTCCGTCTCCTGAAACTTTACAGACTCACGTGTAGTGACATCCAAAACTGCAACTGCCAAACCAAGTCGAATTGTCCCTTCATCCTGAGCCAAGATATGACCATACCGCATCCAAAAAATTGTGCAAAGGATTACGCACAATAAACAAAGAACCAAACTGATTTTTTTCATGGCGACCTCCTATCCATATTATAGAATATGTTCATAAGGAGGATAAATAGTATCTAATTCATTAAACAAACCGCTCTATTAATTTTTATTGATGAAAAGGGAACTGACTATTTTACTATCAGCAACATCGTTTATCATAAGCCAAACAAAAACCACTCCATATCTCGATGGAGTGGCTGAAGTCTACGAATATTAAACTAACCCTTGCTCTAAATCTTCAATTAAATCTTCAACGTCTTCAATACCAACCGAAATACGAACAAGGCCGTCTAGAATGCCAAGTTCTTGGCGGCGTTCTGCCGGAATTGACGCATGCGTCATCCGTGCCGGGGTGGAGATCAAGCTTTCCACCGCTCCCAGACTTTCAGCAAGTGTGAAGTATTTTAATTTCTTGATCAGCTGATCGGCTTTTTCAGTACTGCCCACATCAAATGAAATCATTCCGCCAAAACCAGTTGCCTGTTTCTTCATGATGCCGTGCCCAGCATGTGATTCCAATCCTGGATAGAAGACGTTTCTAACAGCTTCATGAGCAACTAGGAAATCAGCAATGCGCTTAGCATTTGAATTTGTTTCTTCCATGCGGATTCCGAGTGTCTTCAAGCCACGAATCAATAACCATGAATCTTGTGGTCCTAAAATTGCCCCTACTGAGTTTTGAACAAAGTGTAGGTCTTTCGCTAACTCTTCTGTCGCAACAACTACCAACCCAGCAACTACATCACTATGGCCGCCAATATATTTCGTTGCACTGTGCAACACAATATCCGCTCCAAGTGAAAGTGGCTGTTGCAAGTAAGGAGTCAAAAACGTGTTATCAACAATTGTCAGTAAACCTTTTGCTTTTGCCAATTGTGCAATTTCCGCAATGTCCGTTACTTTCAGCAATGGATTGGTTGGAGATTCAATAAAGACCGCTTTTGTATTTTCTTTAATTGCCGCTTCAAATTCAGCTGCGTTTGAAGAATCAACAAACGTGGATTCAATTCCGAAACGGTTTAATACTTTTGTCATGACACGGTATGTACCACCGTATACATCATCCGTCATGACGATATGATCACCAGAATTGAAAAGCATCATGACTGAACTGATTGCTGCCATTCCTGACCCGAAAGCGAAGCCTGCATGACCACCTTCTAAATCACTAATTAATACTTCAAGTGCATGGCGAGTCGGATTCCCTGTACGTGAATATTCATATCCGCGGAAATCACCTACGGCATCCTGTTTATACGTGCTTACCTGGTAAATCGGAGTAGAAACGGCACCCGTTGTTTCGTCTCCTACTATTCCAGCGT
>NZ_JBFUJC010000119.1:0-8543 GCF_056401595.1 Paenisporosarcina sp. P4_E4_2
GCATTCGGCAACGATTGATGAAAAAGGGTGCGAGGCTTATATCAAAATGGTTCAAGGGCAAGTCGAAGCATATCGGATCGATATGAAAGATGTTCCCACACTTTCAGATTTAACAGATAACGATTATTTAAATGACGGTGAAACATCTTGTCCAAATGGTAATCAGATACAAATAGATGCAACTACCGGACTTGTATCTGTGACGGATGATGTCGCTGGATAATAAAGGCTACTCGTTGCTGGAGTTATTACTCGTTTTGACGATTGTGCTGGTCATCAGTACGAGTGTGTTGTATGCGAACAATCATTATGTTGAAAGACACACATTTGATTTGTTCTATAACCAATTGAAACTCGATGCCATGCACACTCAAATGACTGCTGTGGAAGAAAAAAGGTACGTTAAACTGATTTTTAACGCAGGAGGTACTCGTTACATTGGAAGAAAATCACTATACGAACCTCTTTTCGAGAGAAATTTACCTGCAGGTTACAGTTTATCTTCCAGTAGTACTTTAACCGAGCTTGCCTATTTACCGAATGGTACAATTGAAAAATTTGGAACGATTGCATTTGTGACGCCCGGGGGCATTAAGATTGTCCGGGTCTTTATCGGGAAAGGACGGATGAGTCTTGAATAATCACCAAGGATTTTCATTCGTCGAAACGATTCTCACGGTCAGTATTCTTTTTTTGTTATTTGGGACATTGTTGCCTATGGCAAATCAAATGATGTTTAATCTTGCCGAAAAGAAAGTGGCATTGCATGTGGCAATTGCGAAAAACCAAGCAGCAACTTTAATTGAAAATGGGCAAATGTCAGGTGAAATATTTCTCGACAATGTGTCTTATTCCTGGCAATGGACAGATCCAACAATTTGTGTACGGTATGTTTTTTTTGGAGAGAGCACAGAGTCGTGCGAAACCTTTTAACGGATAGGGGATACACATTAGTCGATGCAGTCATTCAGCTTGCAGTTCTGTTGTTGTTTTCTCAACTCATTTTGTTTTATTCTGTATGGTTTACGCAAGTGGAAAAGCATTTCTTTCAATCAGTATCACTTGAATGGGAAATGTTTTCATTGGAAATGGAAAAAATCCTCTTTTCGGTCACTGTGATAGAAGAACAAGTCAATCAGACAGGAATTCGTCTGAAAAAAGATGGGGTGGAGTATGATATTGAATGTTACCCATCACTCATTCGCAAACAGAAGAATCGTTTGGGACATGAGCCTTTGTTAACGGGGGTTAAAATGTGTAAGTTTCAAGTTGATGGTGATCAAGTAATCGCCAAAGTTGAGTTTTTAAACGGACGAAAAGAGGAACGTGCATATGAAGTGTTTATATCCTCGCAATGAATCTGGATTTTTACTGCCCGTATCCATCGTTCTATTATTTATTGTGTCCGGTATACTTCTTTACTTTGTTACTTCTTACATATCACAGATGAATATCTATGAAATGTTGGAAAGTCATTATATTTCTGCTACTATTATTAAAATGGAAAATTAGCGATAATAGTCGTTTAGTGATGATTTGTAGTGAAGTGAGCGGGGTAGGGATATGAAAAAAATTTATTTAATTGGTTTCATGGGATCAGGAAAAAGCGCTATCGGCCGACGATTAAGCTTTTCGCTAAAAATTCCTTATTACGACATGGATCAGGAGATTGTGAAAAAAATGGGGATGACCATCCCTGAAATTTTTGAAAGATACGGCGAGTCTTTTTTTCGTCAACAAGAACATGAATTTCTGAAAACCTTCAGAGATGAGTGGTGTATCGTATCGACTGGGGGAGGTGTTGCTGTTAACCCAAGCAATAGTAAAGTCATGCGTCAAACCGGTTTAGTATTGTTTTTGGATGCAACGTTTGCTGATATATGGAAACGAATTCATCGTGATGTTAACAGACCCATTGTACAATCATCTACTAAGGAAGAGTTGGAAGCGTTATATACCATGCGAAAGCGTTATTATAAAGCCACCGCCCATATTACCGTAAGAACCGAAGGACGCTCGTTAAGACAGATAACTGAATATGCAGCATTTCAAGTAAATCGCTTAAAGGCGAACGATTTTTGATAGTAATCATAAATCGTTCGCCTTTAGAGTGTAATAAGAAAATAGATTGCGCTTACTTTGAATCAATGTTAGGATATAGACGAAGCGGTACACGCTTTTGTTCATTGATTTCTTAATATACCAAAACGCATGTTTTGGGCGGATGAATATACGGGGAGAGAACGCGCCAGTCGCGTCGCCGAAGGAGCAAGTAGAAGCTACGAATCTCTCAGGTAAAAAAGACTCGTATAGGACGCATCTCTGGAGAATGCTATTACACTTCATAGCTACCAAAGAGGAAAGCCGATTTCAGGTAAACTTTCAGGTGCCAGGACAGAGAATTCTCATATAAAGGGGATTCTCTGTCCTTTTTTGTGGGTACAAGATTATCCATTTAGAAATCGGGAGACCAGATTTTCACCTTATAAGAAAGATTGTTTAGTGAAGAGGAGGAAAATGAAATGTCGGAAAATTTAAAACGCACGCCGTTATTTGATTCGTACAAAGCGTACGGTGGCAAAACTATTGATTTTGGTGGATGGGAACTACCTGTTCAATTTTCCAGTATAAAAGAAGAACATGAAGCGGTACGCACAAAAGCAGGATTATTCGATGTCTCACATATGGGAGAAATCATTGTTCGCGGTGAAGATAGCCTTGTATATCTTCAAAAATTGCTGACTAATGACGTTTCCAAACTTCAAGATGGCCAAGCGCAGTATAATGCAATGTGCTATGAAGATGGAGGGACTGTCGATGATTTATTAGTATATAAAATTGCACAGAATGACTATTTACTTGTCGTCAATGCTTCTAATATCGAAAAAGATTTTGAGTGGATGAAAAAATTCTTGATCGGTGACACCGTTGCACTTAATGTTTCAGATTCATATGGTCAACTTGCATTGCAAGGACCACTTGCAGAAAAAGTTCTGCAAAGACTGACAAAAGAAGACTTAAGCGAAATCGGCTTCTTTAAATTCAAAACAAATGTAAAACTTGGCGAATATGATGCTTTAGTGTCGCGAACAGGTTATACAGGTGAAGATGGGTTTGAAATATACGGAGAACCTGCTTCCATAGTCGCGCTATGGGACTTGATTTTGGAAGAAGGAAAAGAAGACGGAGTATTAGCTTGTGGTCTAGGTGCTCGGGATACTCTTCGGTTTGAAGCATGCTTGGCACTGTATGGCCAGGAGCTTTCAAGTGATATTTCACCACTGGAAGCGGGAATTGGGTTTGCAGTGAAATTGAAAAAAGAAGATGACTTTATCGGTCAAAAAGTGCTTGTTGCACAAAAAGAAGCGGGTATCCCACGCAAATTGGTAGGATTGGAAATGATTGATAAAGGCATTCCTAGACATGGCTATACCATTTTTAAAGATGATCAAGCTATTGGAGAAGTTACAACAGGTACACAATCCCCTACGCTGAAGAAAAATATTGGCTTGGGCTTGATTGTCAGCGAATTCACGGAGCTTGGAACTGAAGTTGAAGTGGAGATTCGTGGGAAGCGCTTGAAAGCTGTTACCGTTGCAACTCCGTTTTATAAACGCCAAAAATAACTGTCGGAAAGAGGTCATGACCCAATGAAACATCGTTATTTGCCAATGACGGAACAAGATCAAAAAGAAATGTTGGATACAATTGGTGTTTCTTCTATAGATGAGCTATTCTCGGATATCCCTGAAAAAGTTCGTTTCCAAGGAGAATATCAAATTAAAGCAGCCAAATCAGAGTCTTCTTTATTAAAAGAGTTGTCTCAAATGGCTGCGAAAAATGCGGACAATAAAGCATATGCATCTTTTTTAGGTGCTGGTGTATATGACCATTACAAGCCGATTATTGTAGACCATGTTATTTCTCGTTCTGAATTCTATACAGCTTACACTCCATATCAGCCAGAAATTTCACAAGGTGAGCTTCAAGCTATTTTTGAATTCCAAACAATGATTTGTGAGTTGACTGGAATGGATTTGGCGAACTCTTCGATGTATGACGGCGGTACAGCACTTGCAGAAGCAGGTATGCTTGCAGCTGGTCATACAAAACGCAAAAAACTTCTCGTTTCCGGTGCAGTCAATCCAGAATCTCAAGACGTGGTTCGCATGTATGCATTGGGTCAATCGATTGAAGTTGTTCAGATTCCAACTAAAGACGGCGTAACTGATATTGATGCATTAAGCGAAATGATCGATGACAATACTGCTGCTGTTCTTGTTCAATATCCTAACTTCTTTGGTCAAGTGGAAGACTTGCGCAAAGTGGAAGCAGTTACACATGGAGCGAAGGCTTTGATGGTGGTTTCTTCAAACCCATTGGCACTTGGGATTTTGACTTCACCAGGTAAATTTGGTGCAGAYATTGTCGTAGGGGATGCACAGCCATTCGGTATCTCTGAGTCCTTCGGCGGACCTCACTGTGGATACTTTGCGGTTACGAATAAATTAATGCGTAAAGTTCCAGGGCGTCTAGTAGGAGAAACAACAGATGAAGTGGGACGACGTGGTTTTGTTTTAACTTTGCAAGCGCGTGAGCAACACATTCGTCGTGACAAGGCGACTTCTAACATTTGTTCGAATCAGGCATTGAATGCACTTGCTGCTTCAGTAGCAATGACTGCGCTTGGTAAAAAAGGTGTGCAGGAAATTGCCACTCAAAATATCCTGAAAACGAACTATGCTAAAAAAGCATTTGAAGCGGCAGGATTTGAAGTAGCGTACCAAGGTCCACACTTCAACGAAATCGTTGTCAACGTTAAAACATCTGTAACAACAATAAATAAAGAGTTGTTTAATAAAGGCATCATTGGTGGATTCGACTTAGGAAAAGTTGATGAAAAATTGGAAGGGCATGCGTTGATCGCAGTCACTGAACAACGGACGAAAGAAGAAATCGATGCACTTGTGCAAGAAATGGGGTCTTTCCGTGCATAAAGATAATCAACCATTAATTTTTGAAATGACAAAAGAAGGCCGAGTAGGCTATAGCTTACCTGATCTTGATATTCCAGAAGTAGATTTATCAACGTTGTTGCCTGAAGGTTTGCTTCGAGAAGAAGCGGCGGAACTTCCTGAGGTATCTGAACTGGATATCATGCGTCACTATACAGCACTTTCTAAGCGTAATCACGGTGTCGATTCAGGATTTTATCCATTAGGCTCTTGTACGATGAAATACAATCCGAAAATCAATGAATCAGTTGCGCGTTTCCCTGGATTCGCTAATATTCATCCACTTCAAGATGAAGAGACTGTTCAAGGTGCAATGGAATTAATGTATGATCTTCAAGAACATTTGATTGAAATTACGGGAATGGATGATTTAACGCTTCAACCGGCTGCAGGTGCTCATGGAGAGTGGACTGCTCTAATGATGATTCGTGCTTTCCATGAAGCAAACGGGGACACACATCGTACGAAAGTAATCGTACCTGACTCTGCTCATGGGACAAACCCAGCATCGGCAACGGTAGCTGGATTTGATACAATCACGGTTAAATCTGACGAAAACGGCTTGGTTGATTTAGAAGATTTAAGAAGAGTGGTTGGGGA
Organism: Paenisporosarcina sp. P4_E4_2; assembly: GCF_056401595.1. Classification (NCBI taxonomy): domain Bacteria; kingdom Bacillati; phylum Bacillota; class Bacilli; order Caryophanales; family Caryophanaceae; genus Paenisporosarcina; species Paenisporosarcina sp. P4_E4_2. Next base: position 5,616 of record NZ_JBFUJC010000119.1, read on the forward strand.
AGATACAGCTGCGTTAATGTTAACGAACCCGAATACTTTAGGATTATTTGAAGAAAACATTTTAGAAATGGCTTCTATTATCCACGGTGTTGGTGGGAAGTTGTACTATGATGGAGCAAACTTAAATGCGGTTATGTCAAAAGCACGTCCAGGCGATATGGGCTTCGACTGTGTTCATTTAAACTTGCATAAAACATTCACAGGCCCACACGGTGGTGGTGGACCAGGATCCGGTCCAGTTGGCGTGAAGAAAGACTTGATTCCATTCTTGCCAAAACCAGTACTTGTAAAAACAGAAGAAGGCTACCACTTCGATTACAATCGTCCTCAATCAATCGGGCGAGTGAAGCCGTTCTATGGAAACTTCGGAATCAATGTACGTGCCTATACGTATATTCGTTCAATGGGTCCAGACGGATTGAAAGCCGTAACGGAATACGCTGTATTAAACGCAAACTATATGATGCGTCGTCTGCAGCCTCATTTCGACTTGCCATATGATCGTCACTGTAAACATGAATTTGTATTGAGTGGCCGTCGTCAAAAGAAATTGGGAGTCCGTACACTCGATATGGCTAAACGACTGCTTGACTTTGGATATCATCCGCCAACAATTTACTTCCCATTAAATGTAGAAGAGGGCATGATGATCGAACCGACAGAAACAGAATCTAAAGAAACGCTAGATGCGTTCATCGATGCGATGATCCAAATAGCGAAGGAAGTCGAAGAGACACCTGAAATCGTGCAACAAGCTCCTCATACAACAGTTATTAAACGTCTGGATGAGACTAAAGCTGCCCGTACACCAGTATTACGTTATAAAAAAGCATAAGAATGAAGAAAGAGAGCTCATCAATCGAGCTCTCTTTTAGATTCACTTCATTTACTGTTTATAAATATAAGAACATGTCTTTCGATGACGCGTTCGGCAAGAAAACCATGGAATTCCTYAATTTAGAACCATTGATTAAACATAAAAAGACACCCAGTTAAGAGTATCTTTTGTTTTTATAATATCAATTTTGTAGTAGTATAAATCTCTTATCAAAGGTCGTATAAAATGTGTGAAATACAGGAGTAGCAGGTTTGAACCTATCAACATCCGGATGTTTTTCGCTAAATTCTTCGATAAAGTTATTTATTGGCATATTATTACTCTCTCATTTTAGCTGTAATCCCGGTGTGCTGTCCGAATCCTATAAAATCAAGGAAATGAGTGTAATTGGTTTCATTGAGACCTCAGTTATTGTAAAATTTCATACATATGTTTTTGATGAAAAAAGTCCCTCCATTTGGAAGAACTTTGAATGACTTATTTTGTTCTGATTTTCCCAGTCCACTGACGGAAACCGCCTTGCAGTTGGTAAATTTGGTTATAGCCTTTTTTCTTAAGGAACAATGCCGTACGTGCGCTTCTTGCGCTATTTTGGCAATATAAGTATACGGGCTTGTCCGCACGAATTTCTTTGTAACGCTGACGCATTTGTGATGAAGGAATATTACGTGCTCCAAGGATATGTCCACCTTCAAATTCTTTAGGTTCACGCACATCCACAAGTTGTGCTTTACGGTATCCTTCAATGAATTGTTCTTGTGTTAAACCTGATACAGCCTTTTTTAATCGCAAAGACGAGATTAAAAAGTAAATGATCAAACCAAATAATGCAGCAGAGCTAATGTATACAAATGTCAAAACAACTTTCCCCTTTCTATCTATGTTCTTATTATAAAAGAAAGTGTAGCCACAATACAATCGGTTTGTTAATATGAATAGCATTGTGACATTTTGAGGAGGAAAATATATGTCTAAACCGATTTGGTATTTTATTAATTCTGGCGCTTGCAGTCCGTCCTTCAATATGGCGCTGGATGAAGCTTTAATGGACTGGCATAGTGATGGGATCCTTCCACCTATTGTCCGATTCTATGGATGGGCACCTGCAACATTATCCATAGGTTATTTTCAAAATGTCAAAAAAGAAATCAACATGGAAGCTGTCAAAGAGCATAACTTAGGTTTTGTCAGACGTCCCACCGGAGGACGTGGCGTATTGCATGAACATGAATTAACATATAGCATTATCGTCAGTGAAGACTATCAAGATATGCCTGCGACCGTCACGGAAGCTTACCGTGTGCTGAGTGAAGGGTTATTGATTGGCTTTCAGAAGCTTGGATTGAACGCCTATTTCTCGGTGCCTGATACTGATAAAATGAAGAGTGATTTAAAAAATCCAAAAAGTGCCGTCTGTTTCGATGCACCGTCATGGTATGAATTAGTTGTGGAAGGTAAAAAAGTAGCAGGAAGTGCACAAACAAGACAAAAAGGTGTCATTCTTCAACATGGAGCGATTCTTTTAGACCTGGATGAAGATAAACTAGTTTCTTTATTTAACTATCCATCGGAAGCAGTAAAAGAGCGAGTTCGTAGAGGCCTTCCGCAAAAAGCGGTGGCAATAAATCGTTTGCGGGAAACTCCAGTTACGATCGAAGAATGTGAAGAGGCATTTAAAGATGGTTTTGCTGAAGGTCTTAATGTCAATTTTCAACCATATGTGCTAACAATCGAGCAATTGGATTATGTGAAAAAGCTTGAAACTCGACGTTATGCAAATGACGAATGGACATACCGCAAATAATAGGTAAAAAGAATTAATTTGACCAAAAAATAAGTAGTATTTTCCTATAGACGTTGTGTGTGTATGTTCGAACATACATCCGCTTTATTTGATTTAGATGTCAATATATAGTACCCTAAACACAACGCGTAACACTATATGTAGTGTTTTTTCTGTTAATTAAGGAGGAGTAGTAAATGGTACTAGTTTCCAAGCAACAAATAGGGGAGTTAAACATTGAAATGTTGAATAATGACATCGTTTCATTCCCTCAAGTTCATCCCATCACGAATGACATGACATTAAC
>NZ_JBFUJC010000120.1:0-8493 GCF_056401595.1 Paenisporosarcina sp. P4_E4_2
ATCAAAGAAGAAGCAGAACGCTCAGGTATGTACTATGTTAACCAACGTTGGTTAGGTGGTACATTAACAAACTTCGGTACGATCCAAAAACGTGTAAACCGTTTGAAAGCGATCGAAAAAATGGAAGAAGACGGTACTTTCACTGTGCTTCCTAAAAAAGAAGTTGTTCAACTTAAAAAAGAACACGAACGTCTTGTTAAATTCTTAGGCGGTATTCGCGACATGAAAGGTGTACCGGACGTAATGTTCGTAGTAGACCCTCGTAAAGAGCGTATTGCTGTTGCAGAAGCTATTAAATTAAACATCCCTCTAGTTGGAATCGTTGATACAAACTGTGACCCAGATGAAATCGACTATGTAATTCCTGCAAACGACGATGCTATTCGTGCCGTTAAATTATTAACTGGTAAAATGGCTGATGCGTTACTTGAGTCAAAACAAGGTGAAGATCTAACTCCAGCTGAAGCTGCTGAGTAATCCCCACGTATGTTACAGGTGATAAGCGGCTAAACCCCTTATCACCTTTTTTTGAGAAATAACACAGAGTTGATACTTGAATAGGAGGAAACAACAATGGCAGTTACAGCACAAATGGTTAAAGAATTACGCGAAAAAACAGGCGCAGGTATGATGGACTGTAAAAAAGCGTTAGTAGAAGTAAACGGAGATATCGATGCAGCAGTAGACTTTTTACGTGAAAAAGGTCTTTCTAGCGCAGCTAAAAAAGCTGATCGTATCGCTGCAGAAGGTACTACTTACATTTTAGAACAAGGTAATGACGCTGTTCTTCTTGAAGTTAATGCTGAAACAGATTTCGTTGCTAAAAACGAAGGTTTCCAAACATTAGTTAAAGAATTGGCTGAGCACTTGCTTGCTACTAAACCAGAAACAGTTGAAGTAGCAAATGCTTCTACAATGTCTAACGGTTTAACTGTTGCAGATCACATTTCAAATGCGATTGCAAAAATCGGTGAAAAAATTACATTACGTCGTTTTGTTGTTCGCACAAAAACAGACAACGACGCTTTTGGTCCTTACCTACACATGGGTGGCCGCATTGGCGTACTTGTAACTCTTGAAGGATCTACTGATGCTCAAGCAGCTAAAGATGTTGCAATGCACGTTGCAGCTTTAAACCCAACTTATATTTCTCGTGACGAAGTGTCTGAAGAAGAAGTTGACCGCGAGCGTAAAATCTTGACTGAGCAAGCTCTAAACGAAGGCAAACCAGAAAACATCGTAGCTAAAATGGTTGAAGGCCGCCTTGGTAAATATTTCGAAGACGTTTGTTTGCTTGATCAATCATTCGTTAAAAATTCAGATCAAAAAGTTCGTGAGTTCGTGAAATCTACGGGCGGTACTGTTACTGAATTCGTACGTTACGCTGTTGGTGAAGGTATCGAAAAACGCCAAGATAACTTTGCTGAAGAAGTAATGAGCCAAGTTAACAAAGGTTAATACTAAACGAATATATTATTACTCCGGGGAGCACGATTTTGTGTTCCCTATTTTTCGAGAAAAAAGTGTAATGGAGGCTACCCATGAGCGAGACTAAATACAATCGAGTCGTGTTAAAATTAAGCGGAGAAGCTTTAGCAGGAGAACAAGGTTTTGGACTTTCTCCTCAAATCATTAAATCCGTAGCTGATCAAGTGAAAGAAGTTGTAGAGTTAGGTGTTGAAGTTGCTGTTGTAGTTGGTGGCGGAAATATCTGGCGCGGTAAAGTAGGTAGTGAAATGGGTATGGACCGTGCAACTGCGGACTATATGGGCATGTTAGCTACTGTTATGAATTCTTTAGCACTGCAAGATTCACTTGAAAAATCAGGCATTGAAACACGCGTTCAATCATCAATTGAAATGCGTCAAGTAGCTGAACCTTATATTCGTAGAAAAGCAATCCGCCATTTAGAGAAGAAAAGAGTCGTTATTTTTGCTGCTGGAACAGGGAATCCTTACTTCTCTACTGATACGACAGCTGCGCTACGTGCTGCAGAAATTGAGGCAGATGTTATTTTAATGGGCAAAAACAATGTGGATGGCGTCTACTCAGCTGATCCAAAAACAAATAGCGATGCCATTAAGTATGACACTCTTTCATTCCTCGATGTCATTCAACAAGGCTTGCAAGTAATGGATTCGACTGCTTCAACACTATGTATGGACAATGATATCCCGCTCATAGTATTCTCAATTATGGAGAATGGAAATATTAAACGTGCCGTTTTAGGTGAAACAATTGGTACGATCGTTAGGAGGAATACGTAATGTCAAAACAAGTGATTGATCAAACAAAAGAAAGAATGACAAAAGCGATTCAAGCTTTAAGTCGTGAACTTTCAACAATTCGTGCGGGTCGTGCGAGTGCTTCTTTATTGGATAAAATCTTTGTTGATTATTATGGTGCACCGACGCCAATCAACCAGATTGCCGGAATCGCGACACCTGAAGCACGCTTGCTGACAATTCAACCTTATGACAAGACTGCTCTTGGTGACATCGAAAAAGCAATTCAAAAATCAGATTTAGGGATTTCCCCATCAAATGATGGTACATTAATCCGTATTGCTATACCAGCTTTGACAGAAGAACGTCGTAAAGACTTAGTGAAATTAGTCAAAAAAGAAGCAGAAGAAGCAAAAGTCGGCATTCGTAACATCCGCCGTGATGCGAATGATGAATTGAAAAAATTAGAGAAGAAAAGCGAGATCACAGAAGACGATTTACGCGGATTTTCTGAAAATGTTCAAAAACTAACTGATGATTATATTGTTCAAATTGATCAAGTTGCCAAAGATAAAGAGAAAGAAATTTTGGAAGTTTAAGCTTTTGAACTTTTTTTCAATTAAGACGTTCCTATTTCATAGGACGTCTTTTTTTATGGGAAAGAAGTAAATTCCATCGATTTTTGATATGATAGGAAAGACGACATTCCGATAAGCGAGTAAAGTGGAGGATTCAGCATGTTACATAAACTCATTCGGAGAAAACCCGAACGACAAAATCAATCGCTGGCGGAGCGTATTTCGCATTCTAAAAAAGAACAAATACCTGAACACATTGCGATTATTATGGATGGCAATGGGAGATGGGCGAAGAAACGGGCTCTTCCACGAGTAGCCGGTCATCATGAAGGTATGAAAACGGTTCGGAAAATTACTCGACTTGCCAATGATTTAGGTGTAGGTGTATTAACCGTATATGCATTTTCGACCGAGAATTGGAAACGACCAAAACTTGAAGTTGATTTTATTATGCGATTGCCCGAAGAGTTTTTAGGTACTTATCTACCTGAGCTGATCGAACAAAATGTGCGTGTGGTCATGATGGGTGAAAGTGAAACATTACCTCGACATACACATAATGCTGTTCGCAAAGCAATGGAAGCAACTAAAGATAATACGGGACTAATATTGAATTTTGCTTTGAATTATGGAAGTCGTGCAGAGATTGCACAAGCGATGCAAAAAATTGCACAACTCGTTGAAGAGGGTTCGCTTAGCTATAGCGACGTAACGGAAGATTTAATTTCACAGCATTTAATGACGTGTGAGTTACCCGAACCTGATTTACTTATCCGCACAAGCGGAGAAGTTCGTCTCAGCAACTTTATGCTTTGGCAATTGGCCTATACAGAGTTCTGGTTTACGGATACGCTGTGGCCAGATTTTGACGAAAGCTGCTTGCTCGACGCAGTGGATAGTTACCAAAACCGAAATCGCCGTTATGGAGGATTGAAGGGAGAAGAAACAAATTGAAACAACGCATCATCACTGCAGTAATTGGAGCTGCATTATTCATTCCGATTGTTTGGCTAGGAGGTCTTCCTTTTACACTTCTCGTTTACGCTATGGCGGCAATCGGATTCTTTGAATTATTACGTATGAAAGGTCATACCATTTTTTCAGTTCATGGAGCAATCGCTCTTCTTGCATTATTTGTTTTTCTAATGCCTAATCAATGGTCGATACCATTAATGGAAACAACGGGGTATACCAAAATAGATTTAGCACTTATTGCTGTACTTTTATTACTTATCTACACCGTTGTCGTGAAGAATCGCTACACATTTGAAGATGCTGCATTTTCTATTATGGGCGTATTGTATATTGGAATCGGATTTTTCTATTTCATTGAAACGCGTATGGATGGCATTGAATATGTCATTTATGCCTTGCTGGTTATTTGGACAACCGATTCAGGAGCTTATTTTACTGGGAAAAAATTTGGTAAAAAGAAATTGTGGCCTGATATTTCTCCTAATAAAACCATTGAAGGATTTATCGGAGGAATCTTGACGGCTATTATTTTTGCTTTACTTTTCCAATGGATTTACCCAATTAGTTCGTCCTATACGATTCTAGTCATTGTGACGATATTAGCTTCCATTTTTGGTCAAATGGGCGATTTGGTTGAATCTGCACTTAAGCGCCACTACAACGTTAAGGATTCAGGTGATATCTTACCTGGACACGGAGGAATTTTAGACAGATTCGATAGCTTATTATTTGTGTTACCACTTTTACATTTCTTGCATTTTGCTGGCTAAGGGGATTTGACGTTTATGACAAAGCTGATTAGTTTATTGGGAGCAACAGGCTCTATCGGTATTCAAACGATTGACATCATAAGAGAACATCCACATCAATTTAAACTAGTGGCTTTTTCTGCTGGACGCAATCTTGAAAAGACTAGAGAAATAATTCGTGAATTTAATCCTACACTTGTATCTGTTCAAGAAGAAGTTGATGCAATTTCACTTAAGAAGGAATTTCCGAGCATTGAACTTGCATATGGTAGCAATGGATTGATCGACGTTGCGACTCACCCAGAAGCGTCCGTTTTAGTAAATGCTGTTTTGGGAAGTGTTGGTCTTGAAGCGACATTAGAGGCAATAAAACAACGAAAGACAATTGCTCTCGCAAACAAAGAAACGCTGGTCACAGCAGGGCATTTGGTGATGGCTGCGGCAGAGAAATACAAAGCTCCTATTTTACCGGTTGATAGCGAGCATTCAGCTCTTTTCCAATCGATGAATGGTGAAAAGAGAAGCCAAGTAAGCAGGTTGATTTTGACGGCATCCGGTGGTAGCTTCCGTGACCGTACGCGGAAAGAATTGGAGAACGTAACAGTACAGGATGCTTTGAGTCATCCTAACTGGTCCATGGGCGCAAAAATCACGATTGATTCTGCAACAATGATGAACAAAGGATTAGAAGTGATTGAAGCACAAGTGCTTTTCGACATGCCTTATGATGATATTGAAGTTGTCTTGCATAGGGAGAGTATCATTCATTCAATGGTGGAATTCCATGACACAAGTGTAATGGCACAACTTGGGACACCAGATATGCGTGTTCCCATTCAATATGCTCTTTCTTATCCGGACAGGCTTCCAAGAAAAAGTGCAAAACGTTTAAATCTTGTTGAAATAGGTAAACTTCATTTTGAAGAAATGAATATGGAACGTTTTCATGCATTAAAACTTGCATACGATGCAGGCCGGGCGGGTGGTACAATGACCACAGTTTTGAATGCTGCAAATGAAGCAGCCGTTGCCTTGTTTTTAAATGGAGAGATTCGATTCCTCCAAATAGAAGAATGTATTGAACGAATTATGGACAAACATACGCTTATTAGTACTCCGGATTTGGAAACGATATTGCATGTGGATGCAATTACGAGAAAAGATGTTCGAAACATGATAAAATGATGAAAGAATGATGACGGCGAAATGCTGTAAAAAAGGTGGGACTTTATGGAGACAACCATTGCTTTTATCCTGATATTTGGTTCACTTGTATTTTTTCATGAACTAGGTCACTTTATTTTTGCCAAACGTGCCGGAATCATGGTACGTGAATTTGCAATTGGCTTTGGTCCAAAAATACTTGGAATCACAAAAGGGGAAACTCTTTATACCCTTCGTCTTCTGCCTCTTGGTGGATATGTGCGAATGGCTGGAGAAGATATGGATTCGGTTGAATTACAGCCAGGATTCCGTGTCGGACTCATGTTAAACTCAAAAGAAGAAGTTCGTAAAATCGTCCTCAATCATAATAAACAACAACAAGACATGTTGTTTTTGGAAACTGAACGTTCCGATTTGGAAAAAGAACTCTGGATTGAAGGATACGATGAAGATGAACGTTTAGTACGATATAATGTTTCACGCAAAGCCGTAATCGTAGAGAATGGCAAAGAAACATTAATAGCACCTTATGATCGCCAATTTGGTTCGAAATCACTTGGCAAGCGTGCTATGACCATTTTTGCTGGTCCTTTATTTAACTTTATTTTATCTTTCTTCATCTTCTTGGCAATTGGTCTGTTGCAAGGGGTTCCGACTTACGAGCCTGTCATTTCGGGAGTCTCTGATGATAGCCCTGCCCTTGCAGCCGGTATGCAGGATGGAGATTTAGTTACTAAAATTGATGGTCAGCCCATTAATAAATGGCAAGATCTCGCTGCAAAGGTACAAGCTAGTGCAGGAGAAGAATTAACGTTTGAATACGTACGAGATGGTGAAACCATTTCTTCAACTATCACACCAAAAACCGTAGAAAAAGACGGCGAAAAGTATGGACAAATTGGAGTTATATATGAAAGTCCAGTTGAAAAAAATCCTTTGAAAGCATTAGCTTTCGGTGCTGATCAAACCATCACTTGGATTGCGAAAATTTTTGAACTCCTTGGCATGTTGGTAACTGGACAGTTTACAATTGATGCTTTGTCAGGACCAGTAGGAATTTATAAAGCAACCGAAGCAGTGGCACAATATGGTGTTTTCAATCTAATGAATTGGGCAGCTATTCTAAGCATTAACTTAGGTATCATGAATTTACTACCACTTCCGGCATTGGATGGTGGACGATTATTATTCTTCTTATTTGAAGCGATTCGAGGGAAACCATTGGACCGACAAAAAGAAGGAATGATCCATTTTGTCGGCATAATGTTATTGATGGTGCTGATGGTTGTTGTTACATGGAATGATATACAAAGATTTTTCTTTTAAAATTTAATCTACGGATGGTATGAGGAGCTTTTAACTTATGAAACAAAGTCTTACATTCATCCCTACACTTCGTGAAACTCCAGCTGATGCAGACGTTAAGTCTCATCAGCTGCTACTTCGTGCAGGGTTTATTCGTCAAAATACAAGTGGCATTTATTCTTTCTTACCTCTTGGAAAACGCGTTCTTCAAAAAGTAGAGAGCATTGTTCGGGAAGAAATGGATGCTATCAATGGTGTTGAAGTGTTAATGCCTGCGATGCAACAAGCTGAACTTTGGCAGGAAACTGGACGATGGTATTCATATGGTCCGGAATTAATGCGTTTAAAAGATCGACACAATCGTGATTTCGCTTTGGGGGCAACACATGAAGAAGTCATTACTTCTTTGCTTCGTGACGAAATCAAGTCATATAAAAAATTGCCTTTAACTCTTTACCAGATTCAAACGAAATTCCGTGACGAAAAACGTCCTCGTTTTGGCTTGCTTCGTGGCCGTGAGTTTCTTATGAAAGATGCTTACTCTTTCCATGCTACACGTGAGAGTTTAGATCAGACTTATGAAGACATGGTCAAAGCTTATTCAAATATTTTCTCTAGATTAGGATTGAATTTCCGTGCGGTTATTGCGGATTCAGGAGCAATCGGTGGAAAAGATACGCATGAATTCATGGTCCTTTCTGAAATCGGGGAAGATACGATTGCATATTCTGACGCATCTGACTTTGCTGCTAATATTGAAATGGCTGAAGTTAAAGTTTCATATGAAGCATCAACAGAAGAGCTAAAAGAGGTCGAGAAAGTAGCTACTCCTGACCAAAAAACGATTGAGCAAGTAGCGAGCTTCCTGAATCTAGATGCTCAACAATGTATCAAAACGTTGGTGTTTAACGTGGATGGGGAATTAGTATTGGTTCTCGCTCGCGGAGATCACGAAATCAATGATATAAAAGTTAAAAATGCATTGCAGGCAAAAGTGGTAGAGTTTGCATCTGAAGAAGAGGTGCAAAACTTGCTTCAATGTGAAGTTGGGTCTCTAGGTCCTGTAAAAATTCCATTAGGTGTAAAAGTCATTGCTGATCATGCTGTAGCGTCGATTCGTAATGGCGTATGTGGAGCAAATGTTGCTGGATTCCATTTAACGAATGTTAATCCAGAACGTGATTTTGCAGTAGACCAGTATGAAGATTTACGTTTCATCATGGAAGGCGACGCTTCTCCTGACGGCAATGGAACAATCGTTTTCGCTAAAGGAATTGAAGTAGGACACGTCTTTAAACTTGGTACAACCTACTCTGAACCGATGAATGGAACTTTCCTTGATGATAATGGCCGTTCACAGCCTTATATTATGGGGTGTTACGGTATTGGGGTTTCCCGTGTCATGGCTGCTGTTGCGGAACAGTTCCAAGATGATAAAGGATTTATCTGGCCAAGTGCAATCGCGCCATATAATGTACATTTAGTGCCTGTAAATAC
>NZ_JBFUJC010000121.1:0-8445 GCF_056401595.1 Paenisporosarcina sp. P4_E4_2
ATATTAGGTCGATCAACGATAGACGTTGGCGATTTTTTGAATCTTAAACGCGGTGATGTCATTCGCTTAAATGAGTCTTACGATGCTCCTGTAACAATATTGGTAGATGATAAACAGAAATTTTTTGCACAACCTGGGGTTTCGAAAGGACGAATGGCTGTGCAAGTAACCGAAGTTCATAGAGAAGGAGATGAATTCGATGAAAACTGATAAGTTATCTCCAGATGAAATCAAAGGTTTACTGGAGCAAAGTGGAACGGACGATGAAACGATTTCCGAGAGTTCCCTATCGAAGCGTGAAATGGAAGCATTGACAGAGTTATTGAATGTATCACTGGGAAGTTCGTCTGCAGTGCTTACCACTCTATTTTCTCAGCAAGTAAGTTTCTCTACTCCAAAACTAATCATCAGACAAAATGATCAGTTATTAACCAATACAAAAGAGCCCTTCATCGTGGTCCTGGGAGAATATGAGGGTGGCATCAACGGCTTACAAATTCTTTCCCTACATGTAGATGATGTTCAGACCATGACAAACCTGATCTCTACGGACAGCGAAGAGAAACATATCAGAAAACAATTTCAAGTGGTAGAAGAAGTGGTACAAAAAATGTTTACTTCTGTCTCACAATCAATGACTACAGTACTAGACCAAGAGGTTTCCCATTCCTTGTCATCGATGGACTTGATAGAAACACTGAAAGACTTCCCTGTTGCAAAATTTACTGATGAAAAATGGTTTGTAGAAGCAGATTTCCAACTGAAAATAGGTACTCAGGAAAATATCAGCCTTCAACTATATATTCCTGTCCGCTTGGGGAAACAAGTGGTAGAAATATTAACAGATTTATTGGAAGAAGGAAGTCATCCAGAGGAGACAAAAGAAATGCAATTTCAATCCACTACTCAAACAGATGTAACTACTAAAACGGACGAATCAGGTTCATCACCTAAAATCCAATCTGTTCAGTTTTCAAATTTCGATGAATCCGGCTCCGCACATTCAGAACCGAACAATTTGGACATGTTACTCGACATTCCACTTCAAGTAACGGTTGAACTGGGAAGAACGAAACGAATGGTGAAAGAAATTTTGAGTGTTTCCCAGGGCTCGATTATTGAACTTGATAAATTGGCAGGTGAACCTGTCGATATTTTAATCAATAACAAGTTAATCGCTGTAGGTGAAGTTGTCGTGATTGATGAAAATTTCGGCGTCCGTGTAACAGATATTTTAAGCACAGCAGAGCGTATTTCAAAACTACGTTAATGCCGTAAGTAAGGAGTTTGCCAGGTTTGATTCAAAAAAAATATGTAAAAGTACTTGCGATGATTTTACTTTTCACTTTATATGTGATGTTGACCCCGAATTTGGCAAATGCTGCTAAAGATCCGACCGTAAAAGAATCTTTGGCTGAAGAAAATCAGTCCGATGAAAAGGTAGAGCCGGTTGTTGAAGAGGAGTTAAAGCCTACTCAAAACACTAGTCTAGTGACCATCATTATTAAACTTATATTCTATACGTTGCTGATTCTCGTCATGATTTATGGATTGATTAAGTTTCTGGCAGTAAGACAAAAGAAATTCCAACCAAATCAAGCAGTTAAATTAATGGGCGGAACTCCATTAGGTAACAATAAATCACTTCAACTTGTAAAAGTAGGTGACAAGGTTTATCTACTAGGAGTGGCAGATCAAGTCACATTGATTAAGGAATTTTCAAATAAGGATGAGATTAGCAGTATTGAGAATGATTTAGAGCAGCAACCAAATATGTTGTCAAACCCGATCATGAATTTATCGAACTCGATCGTCGATTTTTCGAAAGAAAAGATAAGCAAGCGGTTGGAATCTAAACCTACAAATGGTTTTGAACAATTATTCAAGCAAAGCCTGAATAAACAAAAGAGTAAACAAGACCAACTCAAGCAAGATTTGAACAAAGCAGATGATGAAAAGGAAGGTAAATCAGAATGATGATGACAAACTTCCTTCTTTCACTTAGCATTCCTGGCATCAATTTTGGTACGGATGCGCCGGGAGATGTTTCCATTACATTGCAGATTTTGTTCCTGATGACCATCCTTTCGCTGGCTCCAGGAATCTTGATCATGCTCACTTGTTTTACTCGAATCATCATCGTGTTGTCATTTGTTCGTACCGGTTTAGGGACACAGTCTATGCCACCGAACCAAGTGCTAGTCGGACTAGCCCTGTTTATGACCTTTTTCATTATGACGCCAGTAATTAATGAAGTTAACGAAACGGCCTTACAGCCATATCTGGCGGGGGACCTCGCACAAGAGAAAGCGTTGGATACTGCAGTGATGCCAATTAAGGAATTTATGGCAGAACATACGCGACAAAAAGATCTCGCTTTGTTTTTTAAATACGCTGGTTTGGAAAAGCCAGACAGCGTTGAAGATATCCCGTTAAGCTCGCTTATTCCGGCGTTTGCCATCAGTGAGTTGAAGACTGCATTTCAAATTGGCTTTGTCATATTTATCCCGTTTTTGATCATCGATATGGTTGTTGCCAGTACGTTAATGGCCATGGGGATGATGATGTTGCCTCCGGTCATGATTTCGTTGCCATTCAAGATCCTGTTGTTTGTTTTGGTTGATGGCTGGTATTTAATTATAGAATCGCTGCTTGTCAGCTTTTAGGGAAGGAAGAAAACGATGACTCCAGATACGGTGATCAAATTAGCGGAACAATCGATATATATGATCATTATCATATCTGCTCCCATGCTATTAATTGCACTTGCTGTCGGACTGATTGTCAGTGTGTTCCAAGCGATGACACAAATTCAGGAACAGACACTTGCGTTCATTCCGAAAATATTGGCAGTGTTTTTGTCCATTGTGTTGTTTGGACCATGGATGCTGACGATCTTATTGGATTTTACAAGAGATTTGTTCCAACAACTTCCGCAACTAATCGGATAGTGGGATTGATATGAATACTATTTTTGAGATGTACCCATATCTACTGCTGATCTTTGTTCGATTAACTAGCTTTTTCCTCGTTGCGCCTTTATTTTCAATGAAAGGTGTTCCGAACCAATTCAAGGTTGGATTGGGGTTTTTCATTTCATTAATTGCCTTATCCGGAATGGACGCTGATGAAGCACTTCTAATGGATTCCCATTACATCCTGCTGATCATAAAAGAACTTGCAGTAGGCATCGCACTTGGCTTTACAGCAGCATTATTGTTATACACAGTTCAAATAGCGGGAGCATTCATCGATTTTCAGATGGGCTTTGCCATTGCCAGTGTGATGGATCCGCAAACAGGCAGTCAGGTGCCGATTATTGGTCACTTCAAATATATCTTGGCACTGCTTTTTTTATTGACCGTTAATGGACATCATTTAATGCTGGATGGAGTCATGCAAAGCTTCAAGTCATTTCCGGTTGAATCTGTTTCCTTCTCGGCTGATTTTGGTGACATCACTCATTTTTTCACGACATTATTTGTAGAAATGTTCGTCATCGCCTTGCAGATCGCATTACCGATTGTTGGCGCACTATTTCTGATTGATGTAGCTCTTGGCATTTTAGCCAAGACCGTCCCACAATTAAACATTTTTGCAGTCGGGCTGCCATTGAAGATTTTTGTAGGGTTTATCATGCTATTACTTTCGATGCCCATTTTCTTTTACTTATTACAAATCCTGTTCGAAAAAATAATGKTAAGCATGTCTCAGCTGATTAAGTTGATGGGGGGACCATAAGTGCAAAAAAGATATCCTCTCGACTTACAGTTTTTTGCTTCGGAAAAGACAGAAAAAGCAACACCTCAAAAGAGGCAGGAGTCAAAAAGAAAAGGTCAAGTGGCCAAAAGTGCTGAAGTACCTGCTGCATTAATTATGCTTGGTGGAATTATGTTGCTCAATTTTTTGGGTGGCTGGATACTGGATCGGCTTCTAGCAATCTTTCAAATCAATTTCACTCAGTATATTGGATGGGAGTGGAGCCCGGAAAATATTYGCACCTTGTTCGAACAAATGACGTTCAATGCAATAATGATCACGGCTCCAATTATGATTATTGCGATGGTATTCGGCTTTTTGGGGAATTACATTCAAGTTGGGTCTCTATTTACGACAGAGCCTCTCAAGATGAAGCTTGAACGTTTGAATCCGATAGAAGGTGCCAAGAAAATCTTTTCCATGCGTGCATTGGTGGAACTAGTAAAGTCATTACTTAAAATCGCCATTATTGGCTTTGCCGCTTTTAATGTTTTATGGTCGGCAAAAGAAGAGTTGTTTTTACTCTCACAAAAAAGTATCGGCGATTCCTTGTCATTTATCGGTTCCCTTGTTTTCAAGGTGGGGATGGTTGCATCAATTATCTTATTAGTTTTAGCCATAATGGATTACATGTATCAAAAGTATGAATTTGAAAAGGGCATTCGAATGTCTAAGCAAGACATCAAGGATGAATTCAAGAAGGCAGAGGGAGATCCTCTGATTAAATCCAAAATTAAAGAACGACAAAGACAAATGAGCATGAATCGAATGATTCAGGACTTGCCGAATGCAGATGTTCTGATTACAAACCCCACTCACTATGCGATTGCAATTAAGTATGATGCAGAAACCATGGAAGYGCCAATGGTCATTGCAATGGGGAAAGACCATCTTGCCCTGAAAATTAAAGAAAAAGCTAAAGAACTTGAAATTGTGATTATGGAAAATAAACCCCTTGCCCGTGCTCTATACAACCAAGTGGAAATAGGTGACTATGTTCCAGAAGAATTGTTTTTGGCGGTTGCAGAGGTTTTAGCATATATCTATCGCTTAAAAGGAAAGATTAAATGAATTTATGGGAGGAGGAAACAGCATGAAAATCAAAGATTATCTCGTCTTAGTTTCAGTCATTATGATTGTCGTGATGATGGTTATTCCTCTTCCGCCGATTTTACTGGACTTCTTGATTATGATAAACATCAGTATTTCCTTGACGATTATTTTAGTAGCGATGAATACGAAAGAAGCGCTTCAATTTTCAATCTTTCCTACGTTACTCTTACTGACAACGTTGTTCCGTCTCGGATTAAATGTTTCTACAACTCGATCTATTTTAACCAATCAAACAGGGGGAGAAGTTGTTGAAACGTTCGGTTCATTCGTAGTCGGTGGAAGTCCCGTTATTGGTATATTGGTGTTTTTAATTTTAGTTATTATTCAGTTCTTGGTCATTACTAAGGGGTCAGAACGTGTGGCGGAAGTAGCAGCTCGTTTTACTCTTGATTCTATGCCAGGTAAACAAATGAGTATCGATGCAGACCTTGGAGCAGGAATGATTTCTGACCAGGAAGCTAAAAAACGCAGGGAAAAGGTAAGTCAGGAAGCTGATTTCTACGGTGCCATGGATGGTGCGAGTAAGTTCGTTAAAGGGGATGCGATAGCTGGTATTATTATCGTTCTCATTAATATTATCGGTGGCTTAATCATTGGAGTTGTCGTACACAAACTTCCAATCGGTGAAGCTGCTCAACTATTTACCTTATTATCCATCGGTGACGGTCTGGTAAGCCAGATTCCTGCATTGTTGATTTCTACTGCAGCCGGCATCGTCGTAACAAGAGCCGCTTCAGAAGGGAACTTAGGTTCAGATATTACGAAACAATTATTCGCTTATCCAAAGCTGCTTTATGTGGTGGCAGGAACTCTTTCTTTATTTGCTATTTTCACGCCTATCAGTCCTTTATTGGTGTTTCCAGTTGCTGGGCTTGTGGCGTTCGGAGGCTATAGAATGCAACGCACACTGAATGCCGAAGAAGAGGAAGAGAAAGAAGCTTCAAATGAAGGACAGGAGCTGGAAGGATTGAAAAGTCCTGAAAGTGTTGTTGACCTCCTCCATGTGGATGCTATCGAATTCGAGTTCGGATACGGCTTGATTCCTATTGCTGATAAGAATCAAGGTGGGGATTTATTGGACCGCGTCATTATGATTCGCAGACAATGCGCGATTGAACTTGGAATTGTGGTGCCTGTCATACGAATCCGCGACAATATTCAACTCTTTCCAAATCAATATGTCATTAAGATAAAAGGTAACCGAGTGGCTTCAGGTGAGATTATGCTTGATCACTACTTGGCAATGAGTCCTGGAGTTGATGACGAAAGCATTGAAGGTATTGCGACGGTAGAACCGGCATTCGGGATGCCAGCATTATGGGTCAATGAAGAAATGAAAGAAGAAGCGGAAATGGCAGGATATGCAATTGTCGATCCACCTTCTGTTGTCTCGACCCATCTAACGGAAGTTATCAAGAAACATGCCCACGAACTTATTGGCAGACAGGAAGTAAAAACCTTGGTTGAGAACTTAAGAGAAAACTCTCCTGCCGTCATTGAGGAATTGATTCCAAACTTAATGGCAATAGGGGAAGTGCAAAAGGTTCTCATGAAGCTGCTGAAGGAAAAAGTGTCGATCCGAAATTTACTCGTTATTTTGGAAACGTTGGCAGACTACTCACCTCAAACGAAAGATACAGATGTATTGACGGAGTATGTGAGACAAGCTTTATCCAGACAAATCACTTTGCAATATACGAATCCTAATGAGGCATTACAGGTTATTACGGCAGGTGCAAGTCTCGAGAAAAAATTTGCAGAGTCTGTGCATCGTACTGAACAAGGGAGCTACTTATCGATTGACCCAGAAGCTTCACAAACCATTTTTCAAAAGATTTCGGAACAAGTCACTCAGCTTCAACAATCCGGTGTGCAGCCTATATTGCTGACATCGCCTGCAACCCGCATGTATATGCGCCAATTCGTCGAACAATTTGCACCAGATCTTCCTGTCCTTTCTTATAATGAATTGGAACCGGAAGTAGAGATCCAAAGTGTTGGAGTCGTTAATATCTCAGGAGGGGTGGGTAGTTTCTCATGAGGCTGAAAACGTATGTTGTCAATAATATGACCGAGGCCATACCCAAGATCAAAAGAGACTTGGGTCCGGACGCTCTTATTTTAAATACAAAGCAAATTAAAACAGGTGGTTACTTAGGTTTTTTCAAGAAAGCCAAACTTGAAGTAATTGCTGCAGTTGAACCAGCACCAAGTGAATCAAAGCGAGTCGTATCAATCAAGCCTGAGATTCAAGCTTCTGAAAAGGAAATGGACGAGGATCCTGAGTTAAATAAATCAGTAAGTCCGATTGATAAGAATGAGGGAAATCTGGATGAGCTGATGAGTGAACTGAAAAGCCTGAAGCAGTTCATGTTCCAAGTGATTGATGAAGACCGTTTGCCAGAGACGTTAAAAGCACTAAATAAAAAATTAAATGCACAAGGAATTACCGCAGAAGTTCAATCGGAGATAATGGCTAAGCTGATGCTGGTTTTAGAACAGCATCCTAATACCTCAGAAGATAAAATTAAAGCTTTGGCTAAAAGAGAAATCATCAAGTTGATCAATGCCCATAAAAAAAGACCGAGCAGAAGAAAAGCAGATATCATTTGTTTTATTGGTCCAACCGGAGTAGGAAAGACCACAACCATTGCTAAAATAGCGGCTGATTATTTGCTGAGTGAAGATAAAAAAGTGGGACTGATTACGTCAGACACCTACCGGATTGCAGCAGTGGAGCAATTAAAAACGTATGCAGGCATTTTGAATATCCCAATCAGAGTAGTGGAATCTTCAGTCGACCTGAGTGCGGCTATAGATGATTTAAGCGGCTGCGATATCATTCTAATGGATACGGCCGGCAGAAACTATCAACAAAAACAGTATATTGATGATCTAAAGCAGATGCTTCCAGACAAGAAGGAAATACAAATTAACTTAGTGTTGAGCCTTACCGCCAAGTACGAGGATATGAAGAAAATCATTGATAATTTCCAAACAATTGTGATGGACCAGCTGATTTTGACAAAAAAAGATGAAACCAGTTCATCTGGTGCCATCTTGAACTTGATTTATCATTACTCAATCCCAATACGATATATTGCCAATGGCCAAAATGTTCCAGACGATATTCTTACCGTAACCCCTGAATTAATAGCAAACTTCGTATTAGAGGAAGATGAAAATGATTGATCAAGCTAATAAATTAAGGGAAAAAGTGTTGCAAAAGACACCCCAAAAAGAGCGGAGACAAACCCGGATTATTGCCGTCACCAGCGGAAAAGGTGGTGTCGGAAAATCAAACTTCGCACTGAATTTTGCTTTGAGTCTTGTTCAACAAAACAAGAAAGTCCTAATTTTTGACGTTGACCTGGGATTTGCGAATGTCGATGTATTACTCGGCAGATCCAACAAAGAATCCATCGCTACCATGATCGAAAAGGATTTATCTATTTGGGATATTATCGAAGAAGGACCGAATGGCTTGTTATTTATCTCAGGAGGATCGGGATTTAATGAGATGTTCAGCCTGGATGAAACGAAAATGAACAAATTTTTCAGTGAGTTAAGCTC
>NZ_JBFUJC010000122.1:0-8440 GCF_056401595.1 Paenisporosarcina sp. P4_E4_2
CAATGGATTTGAGTGAAATGGGCGGCAAAATCATTTGTCAAAAAGATGCGTTCCTGGCAGCGGCTAAAGGCGTATCGGTCGGCGTTGAATTCCAACGTAAACTTGGGACTGGTTTCTTTGGTGGTGAAGGCTTTATCATGCAAAAGCTTGAAGGTGACGGACTCGCATTCGTTCATGCTGGAGGTACTATTCATAAGAAACACTTACAACCAGGCGAAGTGTTACGTGTCGATACAGGATGTTTAGTGGCCATGACCAAGGAAGTTGATTACAACATTGAAATGGTGCCGGGCGTAAAAACGGCGTTGTTCGGTGGAGAAGGATTGTTCTTCGCTACATTGCGTGGGCCAGGAACCGTATGGATACAATCGTTGCCATTCAGTCGATTGGCAAGCCGAGTCTTTGCAGCAGCCCCACAAATTCCTGGCGGCAGCTCAAAAGGTGAAGGTAGCTTGGCAGGCGGGCTATTTGATATATTAGGCGGGAAATAAATAAAGTTAATGACAGTGTGCCTTTAATGGTGCACTGTTTTTTTGTGGTTGCGTCATTTATTCCCTTGCACCAGTAATTCCCCCATATATCTATCTTCTGATTTGCTCTTTACGCTTCGCTGTAAAATAAAAAACCTGATACGTATTCGCACCAGGCACTTAATCAATCTATGAAACTTTCATTTTCCTTTTCATCCGCCATAAGAAATAAAGCACCGGCAGGATTAACGACGCAGAAGAAGTAATCCCTCCTGCAATGGACGTGTACAATGCCAGCATGCCGACGAGTGGTCCACCGGCAATCTGTCCGAACGCATCAAGCTGCCCAAACATGGAAAGTGTTGTGGCACGCCCTTTTGATTCTATGCGTTCATTTGTAACGATGCTCATCAATGGATAGTTTACGTTTCTCAGTGCACTTGTCACCCAATACATGGCTACCGCCACCCAGAAATGACCTGTCCAAGCGAAAGCAATCATCGTTGCAATCAACACGGTGTTAGTAATCAATAATACATGTGCATAACGTCCTTTGACATGTCTCTCGACGAAACGAAGGACCACGATATTCAGTAAAAACGCGACCGCATAAAATGTACCGAACCAATAAACGGTCTCACTTTCCGACAACTGGTAGTCCACAATGAAATGAGCGCCGTACAAACGATCAAAGCCTTCGCTGGCGAGCCCCCAAAACAAGGTTACCATCGCAATACTGACCAACACGGTGTTCCCGCGAATTTGAGAAACACCAGTTTTGATGGTGTTCACCATATGCGTGACACCTGAGACACCTTTTTCACGAGTAACTCTAACAAACTTTGTTTCAGGTAGCTTGATGATAGCCCATACCGCTATGACAATGAGCATGATTCCCGCAACAATAATTGCAATTTGTACGGACCAAATCGCTGCGATTGTCACACTTGCAAGAATCGCCGCAAAGCGAGCCCAGGATGAAAACTGCGATCCACGTAAGAACGTCTTTTCCAAACTTTTAGCGTTCAGTTCATCAGCAATCCAAGCTTGTTCCGCCCCGCTGATGAATGTCCAGCCGATTCCCCACATCGCAGAAGCTACCGCAATCGCCCAAAACTCAGGCGTACTACCTTCCAAAACATGTGCTAACCCGATGACGAGTGTTCCGAAAGCAAGCGACCTTTTCCGTCCGAAATGATCCGCGAATAAACCTGTGGGCATTTCAAACAGTAAAACAGACACTTCCATAGTCGTACCGATCAATACGAGTTGCAAAGCATTCAATTCCGCTTGAGTTACATAGTAAATGGCGTTTAATGTGAACACCATCTGAATGAAAAACGACCGTGAACTTGTTAAAGTGTAATAAAAATTTTGTATACTCAATTCTAATTTCCTCCGATTTTTTGATTTGGGTTAAAATCAAATCGGAGTTCACATTTTATCCCAACATGCCCTCCAATTTGTATGCTGAAGCCAATGTTGTTCTTTTCATATGCTATCTCTCCCTTTCTAAAACTTTATTCATTATAATTTCTATTCAGAATATTGTCATGGTTTTTTTTGATACAGAAGAGCGGATTTGGTGTGGGTAAATTAATCAGAGTATTTTATTCGGCATGAATGAACTTAGGGGTTCCTTGTTAGGTTTCTTCATTGGCGTTCTTCCTGGGAGCCGGTGCAACACTTGTCCGAGCTTTATTCCCATTCACCCATTTTCCCCCAACGAAAAAGGCTGCCAGTAACATCGGCAGCCCCTACTATCTTTCACAGTTTGTTATTCAGCTTGTCCTTTTTCGAAATTCAGATCCCATGTGTACCCAAACTGGTCGCGCACTTTAGCGTATTTGGCTCCCCAGAACGTGTCCTGAAGTTCCATGATTGCCTGACCGCCCACTAATAATGCATTGTACAGACGATTCACTTCTTCTTCGCTTTCACATTCAATCATCAATGAAACATTTGTCGTACCTGATTCGCCAGGGGTTGAGGAGTCAGCAAGCATAATGCTGAAGTTTCCATTTGTTAAGTGACAATGCATAATGTAATCTGCCGCTTCAGGCGGTGATGGAAAATCACTATCCCCATATTTTAGCATCCCTTGGTTCTCTAAACTGAATGTTACTTCATAAAATGCAGCTGCGTCTTTGGCATTTCCGTAAAACGTTAAATATGGAAGTACTGGTTTCATTCTCTACATCTCCTTAATGAAAATTAAGTATCTCTTATAGGATTCGCCAGACTTCTTTATTATCCTTTTACATCTTAAAATGTTTATTTTTTACTCTTTTGATTATTTAAAGGTCACTTGTACAAATTTATCGCTTAAACTCATCGCACTACAGATTCAACTCGCCTTATGAAACAGCGTTCTTCCTAAACTTCCTATAAATCATCAAACCCATTGTCTTGCACATTGACTTTTACATATTGACGAGACTTTTGCTCAAAAAAGTCGGTTTTGCCCAAATCCACTTCTTCGTAGGCTTTGATCCACTTCAATGGATTTTTGCGATACGCCGGGAATGGTCGTTCATAGCCAAGTTGAGCACAGCGGACATTTGCATAGAAGCAAATGTATTCTTCCACATCCTCGACGTCCAGACCGTCAATTCGATCCCCTATCACTTCACGTGCCCATTCGATTTCAAGTGCAGCCGCTTCTTTGAAAATATTTTCAACTTTACGAGCTCTTTCTGGCGTATCGTACTGAGGATATTCTCGCAACAATTCCTGATAAATTTTCACGAACAAATCGACGTGAATTTGTTCATCTCGATTGATGTAGTTGATCATTGTGCTCGTGCCGACCATTTTTTGATGACGTGCGAGATGATAGAAGAAAGCGAATCCAGAATAGAAAAATAACCCTTCCAAAATGACATCATAGACAATCGCAGTCAATAATGAATCAACATTTGGCTCATCTGAAAAAGCTTCATACCCTTTCATGACGAATTCGTTTCGCTTTGCCAGGACCGGTTCCGTGCGCCAGTAATCAAACACCCGGTCTTGCTCTTGTTTCGACACCAAGCTCGACAGCACATATGAATAAGAATGATTATGAATCACTTCTTGTTGTGCCAAAATTATCATAAGCGCATTCAAACTGGAATCCGTTAAATAATCAGCAACTTTCCCTGCGAAATCAGTTTGAATACTATCGAGCAATGCCAATAAGCCGATGATTTTCAAGAATGCTTCCCGCTCCGCATCATTCAACCCGCCGAACTGCTTCACGTCCGAGCCCATATTAATTTCAAAAGGGGTCCAGAAGTTTCCGAGCATCCTTTTATATTTCGGATACGCCCAACTGAACCGTACATCATCCCAGTTCAGTACATTCGATGAAGCCCCATTGACGATGCCGGTAGA
Organism: Paenisporosarcina sp. P4_E4_2; assembly: GCF_056401595.1. Lineage (NCBI taxonomy): Bacteria > Bacillati > Bacillota > Bacilli > Caryophanales > Caryophanaceae > Paenisporosarcina > Paenisporosarcina sp. P4_E4_2. Next base: position 3,846 of record NZ_JBFUJC010000122.1, read on the forward strand.
ACGGTTTGGTGCCTCTTTATCCATGAGCTTTCGTTTTTCAATCGTTGTCATTCAATTTCCTCCTTAGCTTGAGCAAGACTCACATTCCATCATTTCCACCGATGTGGAGCGCACATAATAGGTCGTTTTCAAACCACTTGCCCACGCATCCAGATGCAAGTCCAGCAATTCTTTCGCCTTAATTGTGTTTTGTACATATAAATTTAACGATACCCCTTGATCGATATGGCGTTGTCGTGCAGCGTTCTGTTTTAATGTCCAATGCTGATTGATGAAGTACGCGGACTTATAAAACCATGTTGTTTCTTGATTCAAGTCAGGTACTGTTACCGGAATTTTGTAGTCTTTCTTCTCTTCCGAATAGCTTTTTTGGAATATAGGATCGATGCTTGCTGTACTTCCTGCCAATATCGACGTGGAAGAATTCGGTGCGACGGCCATGAGATACCCGTTTCTCACGCCATTCATGGCAACATCCAGACGAAGTTCACGCCATTTCAATGAATCGTAACCACGCGATTCAAAGTACTCTCCCGTATGGAATGCTGATCCAACAAATAATGGATAAGGTCCTTTTTCACGAGAGATATTCATGGATGCTTGTACTGTCAAATAAGCAATCTCCTCATACAATTCATCCGCAAATTCTACCGCTTCGTCAGATTCCCATCGAATTCCTTTCAGCGCTAATAAGTGATGCCAACCAAATGTTCCAAGACCGATTCCACGGTATCTTGCGTTTGTTCGTTCTGCCTGTGGCACTGGAATCATGTTCAGATCGATGACATTGTCGAGCATGCGTACTTGCACTTCGATCAATCTTTCCAACACACCAGCCGGAACTGCTTTTCCTAAATTGATGGAGGACAAGTTACACACGACAAAATCACCAGGCTTACGGCGCGTGACTATGACATCGTCTTCCAACGTGATCGATTCAAATTCTGTCGCACTCATATTTTGAAAAATTTCCGTGCACAAGTTACTGCTGTAAATCATGCCTTCGTGTTTATTTGAATTTCTTCGATTTACTTCGTCTCGATAAAACATAAATGGCACACCTGTTTCCAGTTGGCTGCGCATGATGCGTTTCATAATATCAATGGCCGGCACTACTTCTCTCGACAACTGTTCGTTCGCTACACACTCTTCATATTTATCTCGGAAAGTACCTTCCCCCCGGGTTTCATCATAGAAATCTTCTAGAGAATAACCCATGACAGTACGTACTTCATGCGGGTCAAACAGTGCCCATTCTTCGCGTGCTTCGACTTTCTCCATGAAAACATCCGGTAGGCACACACCTGTGAAAATATCATGTGCGCGCAATCGTTCATCCCCGTTGTTTAGCTTCAAATCAAGGAAAGGCAAGATGTCCTTATGCCACACATCCAAATAAACGGCAATCGCTCCTTGTCGTTGACCGAGTTGATCCACGCTGACCGCCGTATTATTCAATTGCTTGATCCACGGCAGCACACCGCTCGATGCTCCCTTGAATCCTCGGATTGAGGAACCTCGGCTTCTCACTTTCCCCATGTAAATGCCTATACCACCGCCATATTTCGATAGCGTGGCAACATCTGTATTCGAGTCATAAATCCCTTGAAGACTGTCGTCAACTGTATCGATGAAGCAACTCGATAATTGCCCATTTGGCTTCCCTGCATTGGAAAGGGTAGGTGTTGCAACGGTCATATACAAGTTACTCATTGCCCAGTATGCTTCCTTCACTTTCTCCAAGCGATTCTCGGTTTCGTTTTGCATTAACGTCATAGCAATGATGAGCCATCGTTCTTGCGGTAGCTCTGCGGGTGAAAGGTCGTAATCTCTTGCCACGTAACGGTCCATCAATGTCTTTAATCCAATATATGTGAATAGTCCATCGCGTTCCGGTTCAAGCACTTCACCTAATGCTTTGATTTCTTCTTTACTATAGGTCTTCAGGAGACGGGCATTATATAAACCCTTGTCCGATAAGCGCTGAAGGTGTTTCTCAAAATCCTTATACACATTTTGACTTGAACATTCTCGTCTTACAGCGATTTCGCTGTAAACTTGTGCCAAGTAAACACGAGCAGCGACGAAAGTCCAGTATGGTTGCTCTTCATCCAGATGACTAAGTGACTCCATTACCATGGCTTTTGACCACTGTTCATCGGTTGCTTGTGGATTTTTCTTCAGCCATTTTTCATTGGCATGCAACAAGGGAGCCAACTCATTCTCTTTAAACTGCTCCAGCAGTTGATCTATCAGTATTTCTTTGTCTGTTAATACCTTTTGTACCATATGTATACCCACTCCAATTCAACAATTTCAGAAACACAAAAAAGCGATGGAACAGCCTCTTCGGCTGAGCCATCGCTCAAGATTGAAAGAATGGAAAGGAGTAGAATTGGTTTGAGAGAAAATGGAATTTCGCTCGCTACAAATAGCTCGCTTCCACTCCTCAACCCCCGAAGAAAGTGTTGCTTCATCGAAAAAAAAGGCAGGTCTCCTGGCTCGTGCATTATCCTTCCGTACCCTTCCCATGCTGATGCACAGTGGACTTTGTACAGTCGTTTACACTTACAGTTGCGGGGACAGCTTCGGCATGTACCGAATTCCCTTTTAAACCATTACTGGTACCTCTTTTTCGTTTGTACACTATATATTGTGTTTTACATAATATCCAATCTAACATATAGTGTTTTTTCTTACAACCGATGAATCATCGCTGAATTCGTTCAACCCTTATCTACACTAGCCAATTCGCTTAAAAAATATTTTTTGTCTGGTTCTTTCGCGATATTTTCGGCCGCTACTTGCCCGCGTGCCAACCAAATATTCATTGACTCAGAATTGCCCCTACACTTTTCTGCACGTGCTATGGATTCATAAGCAAAGGCTAAATCAAAATCGCCAAATCCTTCCGCTTCACATAGTTCTGTACCCGCCACGCCGTAAAAATATGCTGTATCACCTTGTCCGAGAATGACATGGACACGGGACACTTGCCAATAGCCTCTAGCCAAATTAAGCTTTGTGCCGATTTGGCGCCAATGATAGAGCGAAGCATATGCCTTCTCCAGCATTTGTGAATCCTCATCACCTGTTCGGTCTTTCTTCTCCATCAAATCCCATGTTTCATTAAACAATCGAACCGCGATTGTACGGTGATCGATACTTATCGTCTCAGTCATGTTGTCTATCCCCTTTTCTCAATTCTTTGTATTCACTTATTACCCATTGGGCAAAGTAGACGTTATTTCGTATCCTATGTAAATGTGTTTGCTAGTCTAACCAATTATATTCGACAGAAACAGTCTGCTTCCTTTCAAGCCTTAAATTAACTCTATTCGCTGTTTCCACCATTCTATTTGCGCATCACAGAAAAACTCGCGGATTCTCCTCTTTTCCACAAACAAAAAAACGGCCTCATATTGAGACCGTTTTCGAATCCATTATAGAACATAAATCACGAACAACACTGCCGCCAATACCAATCGATAAATTGCGAATGGCGTCAATTTCACGTGTTCGATTAACTTCAGGAAGAACTTGATGGAAATCAGCGCAAATACGAAAGCACTGATAAATCCTACGACATAAAACGAAGTATCGCTTGGATTTATATCCTCCCAGTTTTTCAAAAGGGACAAGAAGCTAGCACCGAACATGATCGGAACAGCCATGATAAATGTAAAATCAGCTGCCGTCCGGTGACTCATCCCGAACAATACACCACCTGAAATGGTCGCACCCGAACGAGAAAAACCTGGCCATAACGATAAACATTGCACAAGCCCAACAGTGAATGCCTGCTTGTATGTAATTTGATCCAACGTCTGTGTTTTCGGTTTTTTAGGTCCGAATTTATCAGCCACAATCATTAAAATCGCACCAATAACCAAGCCAATTAATACCGTCTCGGTACGGAATAAATTGTCGTCGATAAAGTCTTCAAACAATACGCCTAGCACACCCGCCGGGATTAAACCTACAATTACATGCGTCAATTTTAACTTTGAGCCTGTAGTTGTATCTTTCATTTTATAAAGACCAACCAAACTGAATAAACGTTTCCAGAACACCACAATTACCGCCAAAATCGATCCAAGCTGAATAAAGATTTTAAACGAGTTAGCCGAAGGTTTCCCAAGAAACTCAGATGTTTTTAACCACATATCGTCCACAATAATTAAATGTCCGGTAGAAGAAACGGGTGCAAACTCCGTCATCCCCTCAACAAATCCTAATATTAACGCTTTAAGCAAATCAAATAGTTCCATAATATCTCCTTATGCTCTTCTTTTTCGGAATCGTAAATACCACCAGATTACGGCAAGTCCTGCAAGTACAAGCAAGACGTAAACAATATTTGAATACACGTCCATTACGCCAACGATTGATTCCCAGTTATCGCCCACCGCTGCTCCGACCGATACTAAAATCGTATTCCAAATAAGTGTTCCTAATGTCGTAAATAACAAAAACAATCCAAATTTCATATTCGACATCCCGGCAGGAATCGAAATCAGACTGCGAATCAATGGAATCAAGCGGCAAAACAATACAGTCCAAATGCCATATTTATCAAACCAGCTATCTGCTTT
>NZ_JBFUJC010000123.1:0-8431 GCF_056401595.1 Paenisporosarcina sp. P4_E4_2
GAGCCTGTCCGTGCAATTACCCCTGGACAAGCAGTCGTTTTATATGACGGTGATGTATGTCTTGGTGGCGGAACAATAGACGAAGTCATCAAGAACGGAAAAAAATTGACATACGTCGGCTAATGAACGAGGAGTGAGAAGATGAAAGAATTSGAACTTGGCATTACAGCCATTCAAAACAAAGATTATGAACAAGCTGTTGTTCATTTCAATAATGCAATTGAAGAAGAGCCGAATAACCCACTTGGATATATTAACTTTGGAAACTTACTGGCACGCATGAATGAAACAGAACGTGCTGAACGCTTCTTCCAAAAGGCTATTACTCTGGATGAAAAAGCAGCGACAGCTTTTTATGGATTGGCTAATTTATATTACGAGCAGGAACGTTACGAAGAAGCGGCGAAGCTTTATGAGAAATCGATTCAGTTTGGCATTCAAGGTGCTGACGCTTACTTCATGTTAGGGAAATGCTTCGAACGATTGGGGAACCCTAAACTTGCACTGCCTTATTTACAACGTGCAGCTGAACTTGAGCCAACAGATGTACAAATCCGCTTGTCTTACGGCATCGGATTGGCAGCTCTTGAGATGTTCAAGGAAGCTGAACCAGAATTTATGTATGTCATTCATGAAGACTTGAACAATGCAGATGCCCACTACAATTTGGGCGTTTTGTACGCTGTATCCACAGACCGCACGAATGATGCTTTGTATCATTTGAAACAGGCGTATACACTGCAACCGAATTTCGAACAGGCACGTTATGTGTACGACATGATTGCATTAAGTCAATAACCATTCTAGGAGGCGACAGCTTTGCCAAATCAAATCGATTTATTTCAACAAGAAGCGATGTATATTACAGGCAAACCTGTCGTCACCATTTTTCATAATGCCACTAACTTATTCTCCATCGTCAAACTCAAAATCAACGAAACAAATTCTACATATGAAGATAAAGAAATCATTGTAACAGGCTACTTCCCACCTTTGATGAATGAAGAGGCGTATCGTTTTACCGGCCAGATCAAACAGCATCCAAAATACGGAACCCAGTTTCAAGTGGAAACATTCTCAAAAGATGTGCCGGAGACCGAACAAGGCATCATTCATTATTTGTCGAGTGACCTGTTTCATGGAATTGGACGTAAAACGGCCGAAACGATCGTCAAGAAACTTGGGAAAGATGCAATTCGAATCATTTTGGATGACCCTGAAGCACTTGACGCCGTTCCACGACTTGCCAAAGAGAAAAAAGAAACCATTCGTATGACGCTTGAGCAAAACCTCGGCTTGGAACGTGTCATGATTCAATTAAATGAATGGGGATTTGGTCCGCAACTGGCGATGAGGATTTACCAGACCTACCGTGAGGAAACGATCGACGTGTTGATGAAAAATCCGTTTCGACTGATTGAAGACGTGGAAGGCATCGGTTTTCACCGTGCGGATGAACTGGGTTCCAAACTTGGTATGACCGGTAAACACCCAGACCGAATCAAAGCGGCCGTTTTCCATTTATTGAACGCTGCTTCGCTCAGTGAAGGACATGTTTACTTGCATGCGGAGCATATTTTACCGAGCGTTAAGCAATTGCTGGAGTCCAGCCAATTTGAAGAAGTCCCATATGATGCTATTTCAACAGCATGCATGGAACTAGTCGAGGAAGGAAAATTGGCTGGGGAAATGTCGCGGTTCTATTTGCCTTCGCTATATTTTTCCGAAGTGGGCATCGCTTCCAAACTGGAAACGTTGATTCAGGAACAACAAGAACGAACAGGTTTCCCGACTTCTGAAATTCGAAAAGCGCTCGGCGATGCTGAAGAAAGACTAGGTGTTTCATATGCAGAGACGCAAATAGCTGCTATTGAACTCGGGATGAATGCATCCGTCATGCTACTGACAGGTGGGCCAGGTACAGGGAAGACAACCGTCGTCAAGGGACTTGTGGAAGTTTACGCTGAATTGCATGGTCTGACGCTCGATCCAAAAGAATACGCAAAAAAACAGGAACCATTTCCGATTATTTTAGCGGCACCAACTGGACGGGCTGCAAAACGTTTGAATGAATCAACGGGTCTTCCATCCATGACAATCCATCGTTTACTTGGATTCACTGGCCAGGAAAAAGAGGAAGAAACAGAACGGGACATCAAAGGCAACCTGATTATTATCGATGAAATGTCGATGGTTGACACATGGCTTGCCCATCAATTATTAAAGGCAATTCCTGAAGGGGCACAAGTCATATTCGTAGGTGACCAGGATCAATTGCCTCCTGTAGGACCAGGTCAAGTTCTGAAAGACTTGCTTGCGTCTAAGAGAATTCCGACAGTGGAACTGACGGACATTTATCGTCAATCTGCCGGATCGTCCATAATTGAACTTGCCCATCAAATGAAAAAAGGGCAGTTACCGACCAATTTAATCGACAAAACAAGCGATCGTTCTTTCATTAAAGCTGGGCCGGAACAAATTGCAAAAGTGGTTGAACAAGTCATCAAAAGTGCCTTGGCAAAAGGTCATACGATAAAAGAATTGCAAGTGCTCGCACCGATGTATAAAGGTCCTGCTGGGATTGATGCACTCAATAAAATGATTCAGGAAATGGTCAATCCGAATGACACGAAGAAACGCAAGGAAATTGTGTTCGGTGAAACGATCTATCGCATAGGTGATAAAGTGCTGCAACTTGTCAATCAGCCGGAAAGCCAAGTGTACAACGGGGATATGGGCGAAGTGATCAGCATTTCTAAAGCCAGTGAAAATGTCGAAAAGCAGGACATGTTGATTGTTTCATTCGAAGGGATTGAAGTGACCYATCAGCGTAACGATTTAGGACAGTTGACTCTTGCTTATTGTTGCTCAATTCATAAATCGCAAGGCAGTGAGTTCCCGATTGTCATCATGCCAGTCGTTCGCAGTTACATGAAAATGCTGCGACGCAATTTACTGTACACAGGAATAACACGTGCTAAAAACTTCCTCATTTTGTGTGGAGATGCTGAAGTCTTTAAATTCGGCATTGAGCGCAATGATGATTTGGCAAGACTGACTTCACTGAAGGAAAGATTGAGTGAAGAGGCAGTGCCTGTGACTGAACCAACTGTAGAGAGCGAAGACAATGAAGCTGATGATGAACTTACAGAGAAAAACGAACAGGAAATTTCATTGACGGCATCCAACCATTTGACGATTCATCCTTTGGTTGGCATGAACGCTACCACGCCTTATGACTTTTTAGAAAAAATTGCTGAATGATAAATATGAACCTTGAAAAAACACACATGTAAAACGTGTGTTTTTTTTGGCTCTTTAACACCGTATGATTGATTATCGTACATTTGCGCTGGCCGCACGTTCCGCATGAGCCAACAAGCATGAAAACCATAGACTTGTGGGTCTCATTCTCCGAAAGTGCTGCTCCTGCGGTTACTCGTCGCAAAGAATAAGGTTGCTCCTGCGGTTACTCGTCGCAAAGAATAAGGTTGCTCCTGCGGTTACTCGTCGCAAAGAATATGGTCAAACTCCTTTGACCATATTCTTTCTAGCGGTATGCTAGTTACAAATGAACTCTTCGTATTTAGGTTTTCTACAGTTGTTAATCATATTTTATTTGGGTAGGAATCTGCGCCAAAAACGTTTGCTACTGTTTCTGTTTCTGTTTCTGCATCGCTAGGCTAGCTTCGAAACATGAAGTGCGTTGCATCGCTAGGCTAGCTTCGAAACATGAAGTGCGTTGCATCGCTAGGCTAGCTTCGAAACATGAAGTGCGTTGCATCGCTAGGCTAGCTTCGAAACATGAGGTCCGTTGCACCACTTGGAAAGTTTACATAGCAAGCCTTTTTATTTTATAAGTCAATTTAGATAAACATCAATTAGCGAGAAAATAAAATCTTAAAAGAAGGTGTCCATGATGATAAAAGCAGTTATTTTCGATTTTGATGGGCTGATTATTGATACAGAGACGGTATGGTTTGAAGCATATAAGGAAGCGTTGTATCAATTCGAGGTGAATTTGACCATTGAACAGTTTGCGTTAGTGATTGGTACTGATGATACCCTATTGGATAAATATATTGTGGACAATATAAAAGAGTTGTCCAATATTTCTGAGATCAGAGAATTGGCATCCCAACGATTTCACGAAAAGATTGGTCAGCCAATTTTAAGAGACGGTGTAGAAGATTATTTAATTGCAGCTAAAGAAGCGGGCCTTAAAATAGGATTGGCTTCCAGTTCAAAAAGAAGTTGGGTAGAAAATTTTTTAACTCAGCTTGGTATTCTTCATTATTTTGAAGTAATCAAGACGAGTGATGATGTTTCAACTGTTAAACCAGATCCAGAACTTTACCTGCAAGCCATTGAATCATTGGGTGTGAAACCAGAGGAAGCTGTTGCTTTTGAGGATTCATTGAACGGTTTGAAGGCAGCACGTGCGGCAGGTTTGAAATGTGTGATTTTCCTAAATCTGGTAACAACCAATTTAGTGTTTGAAGATTACAATATTAGGTTGTCTTCGATGGTAGATCAATCTTTGGATCTCCTTCTGAAAGAGTTACGATAGGAATAACAGTCTTACCACTCGTCAAGATGAAAATATTAAAATTGAGTAATTTGCATGCACTTAATAAAAGTCAATTGACACATGCGTAATTGTTTTTTATAATTCTAACAAATGAATGAAAACGTTGATGGAGAAAGTACATTTGAGAAGCTTGCAAAAGAAAGAGGTTCCTTGGCTGAAAGAACCTTCAAGTGGATGTTATGGAAAGCTACTCCTGAGTGCAGCTAATCACTGCCGTAAGCCGCGTTAAGGCATAATCGAGAGACAGCAAATTCGTTTGCTGTAACTAGGGTGGTACCGCGAATTGAAGCCTTCGTCCCTTTTTTAGGGATGAGGGCTTTTTCTATTGTCTTAGCTTTAAGGACCAGCTCTTCCCCGTTGCGCCAGCAGGCTTCTTGACTCACGACTCAAAAGGTCAGTGTCTAGTTTTACAGGCCAATCCGCTCTTAAGCTTCACATCTTCATTCGAAAACTCGTTTTCGGATTCAGATGCTCCAGCACCAGAGTCGGATTAGAGCGCCCTGTTCAACATTTCATGGTGTCAAGCTGACAGCGCTTTATGCTTTTAAAATTGAAGGAGGAATACTTGATGAAAACTGCAGCAGAAATCCGACGCATGTACTTAGACTTTTTCATTGAAAAAGGCCATGCTCTAGAACCAAGTGCACCACTTGTACCAATTAACGATAACTCACTACTTTGGATCAACAGTGGTGTGGCAACGTTGAAGAAATATTTTGATGGACGTGTAATTCCTGACAATCCACGCATCACGAATGCACAAAAATCAATCCGTACGAATGACATTGAAAATGTCGGTAAAACGGCTCGTCATCATACATTCTTTGAAATGTTAGGAAACTTCTCGATCGGTGAATACTTTAAAAAAGAAGCGATTCACTGGGCTTGGGAATTTCTAACGGATAAGAAATGGATCGGATTTGATCCGGAATTGTTATCAATCACAGTTCACCCAGAAGATGAAGAAGCATACGCAATCTGGCGCGACGATATCGGAATTCCAGAAGCTCGCATCATCCGCTTAGAAGGGAACTTCTGGGATATCGGAGAAGGTCCAAGTGGTCCAAACTCGGAAATCTTCTACGACCGTGGCGAGGACTATGGCAACGACATGACGGATCCGGAAATGTATCCGGGCGGAGAAAACGACCGTTACTTGGAAATCTGGAACTTGGTGTTCTCTGAATTCAACCATAACCCAGATCACACGTATACGCCGCTTCCAAAACAAAACATCGATACGGGTATGGGTCTTGAACGTATGGCATGTGTCGTGCAAAATGTACCAACGAACTTCGATACAGATCTATTCATGCCGATCATTCGAAAAACCGAAGAAGTATCGGGTAAAACGTATGGCAATGGTGGTGCAGATGATTTAGCGTTTAAAGTCATTGCAGACCATACACGTACGGTTGCTTTTGCAATTGGTGACGGAGCACTTCCTTCAAATGAAGGCCGCGGCTATGTATTGCGTCGATTATTACGCCGTGCAGTACGTTTTGGTAAAAATCTAGGAATTGATCGTCCATTCATGTTCAACCTAGTACCGATTATTGGCGAAATCATGAAAGACTTCTATCCGGAAGTCGAAGCGAAACAAGATTTCATTATGCGCGTTATTAAAAATGAAGAAGAGCGCTTCCACGAGACATTACAAGACGGCCTTGGCATTTTGTCTAATGTTATTTCAACGCAACAAGCAGCTGGACTGTCAATCATTCCAGGAAGCGATGCTTTCCGTTTGTACGACACATACGGTTTCCCTGTCGAGTTGACGGAAGAATATGCAGAAGAAGTAGGCATGACCGTTGACCATGAAGGCTTCAAAGCTTCACTGGAAGCTCAGCGTACACGTGCTCGTTCAGCTCGTAAAGATGTTGATTCCATGCAGGTGCAGTCAGAAGTATTAGGGAATATTAAAGAAGAAAGTCAATTTATTGGTTACGATAAAATGGCCGTTTCTTCAAAAGTTCTGGTTATTGTAAAAGACGGAGAGCTTGTCAAGCTTGCACAAGAAGGCGATGAAGTAAAAGTCGTACTTGACCAAACGCCTTACTATGCAGAAAGTGGCGGACAGATTGCCGATCACGGAACAATTGAAAATGATTTATTCAAAGGATTTGTGAAAGATGTCCAAAAAGCACCAAATGGTCAAAATCTTCATACCGTAGTGATTGAATCAGGAGAGCTTTCAGTTGAAGCTGATGTAACAGCAACAGTCGATCAGACAATGCGCAAATCAACGGTCAAAAACCATACAGCGACACATTTATTGCATCAAGCGTTAAAAGATGTGCTTGGAACACATGTTAATCAAGCAGGTTCTTACGTTGGTCCTGATCGCTTACGTTTTGACTTCTCTCATTTCGGTCAAGTAACAAAAGAAGAATTGTTAACTATTGAACAACAAGTGAACGAGAAAATTTGGGAAGACATTCAAGTAGTTACAGGCTATCATGGCATCGATGAAGCGAAACAAATGGGTGCGATGGCACTGTTCGGTGAAAAATATGGCGATATCGTAAGAGTCGTTTCAATTGATCAATACTCACTTGAACTTTGTGGTGGATGTCATGTAAGCAATACGTCACAAATCGGCTTCTTCAAGTTAGTAAGTGAAAGCGGAATTGGCGCAGGTACACGTCGTATCGAAGCAGTTACAGGCAAAGCCGCATACCAGCTTGTTAAGGAAGAAGAGAGTATCCTAGAAGAAGCAGCTGCAGCTTTGAAAGCAAATACAAAAGATGTAGTGGCTCGTGTTCAAGGCTTACAACAGGAACTTCGCCAAGTTCAACGTGAAAATGAATCATTATCAGCAAAAATTGCAAATAGCCAAGCATCTTCCATTTTGGAGAAGGCTCAGCAAATTGATGGTGTAACGGTATTGTCTGCACGTGTTCAAGCAAAAGACAACAACCAACTGCGTCAAATGATGGATGATTTAAAAACGAAGATGAATGAAGCAGTTATCGTCCTTGGAGCTTCAGAAGGCGACAAGGTAATGTTAATTGCTGGTGTCACAAGTGATTTATCGGGTGGAAAATATCATGCTGGAAATATCGTGAGAGTTGTTGCCGAACAGTGCGACGGCAAAGGTGGCGGTCGTCCCGATATGGCAATGGCTGGTGCGAAAGATTCGTCGAAACTTGATGGAGCTTTACAATCTGTGTATGATTATGTCAAATCCGTTTAATAAAAAGTTGAAATCGGTTATACTTAACAAGTAACAAAAATATGCTTGTACAAGACAATCAGATTTTACTCCGAAAGCGAGGTGCTGATCATGAGTTCATTTGACAAGACAATGAAGTTTAATTTTCCGGAAGAGTCCATGGAACAAGAAGTGAAGCAAGTTATGCTTCATGTCCATTCGGCGCTTGAAGAGAAAGGGTATAACCCAATCAATCAAATTGTCGGCTACTTACTTTCGGGTGATCCGGCATATATTCCTCGCCACCAGGATGCACGAAATTTAATCCGTAAGCTTGAACGTGATGAAATCTTAGAAGAACTTGTAAAGTTCTACATCAAGAAGAATAACGAGGCATAAGTTATGAGAGTAATGGGCTTGGACGTTGGGACGAAAACAGTAGGTGTTGCAATCAGTGACGCTTTCGGTTGGACCGCCCAAGGGATCGAAACCATCAAAATTGATGAAGCAAATGAAAAGTTCGGATTGGAACGTATTGCCGAGTTGATGAAGTTGCACGAAGTATCATCGTTTGTGGTAGGATATCCGAAAAACATGAACAATTCGATTGGACCACGTGCCGAAGCGTCTGAACGCTACGCGGAATTATTACGTCAAACGTTTGAAAAACCCGTTTATCTTTGGGA
>NZ_JBFUJC010000124.1:0-8413 GCF_056401595.1 Paenisporosarcina sp. P4_E4_2
GTATCTTGTCAGAACGTACAGGTCAACCGATTGATGTCATCGCAAAAGATACGGACCGCGATAACTTCATGACAGCTGAGCGTGCGAAAGACTATGGTCTTGTTGATCACATTATTTCTCGCAGTGAATTGAAAAAATCATAATTACCAAAGCTACAGTGACTTTTATAGTCATTGCAGCTTTTTTGTTTATGGCTAATGTTTAAGGAGACTGTAACGAAAGAGTGCACTTCCGGATAGCTTAAAAGCACGAGCCTGTATAGGTCAATCAAGGAAGTGGTGGCGGTATGGGACCGGGTTCACGTGGACACCGTGGTTTCGGGCCTGGATCATTCGGTAGAGGCGACGCTGGTCGTGGTTTTTAAATGAGAGTACAACAAGTGGCTCATGGTAGCCACTTGTTTTTTATGAATTTATGACGTGCAATTGTGGAAAATAGAGTACAATTCTGGATATCAAGATCTTAAAGACGTGAAAGGAAGATGGATAATGAACGTACAATTTTATTCTCGCCCGAACTGTACTTTGTGTGAAGACGCACGAATGATGCTACAACTTGTAAAAGAAGATGTTGAATTACATATAGAAGAAATCAATATTGAAGACAATGATGACATCCATGAAAAGTACTTACTCCGCATCCCAGTAATCGAAAGCAACGGAGTGGTAATTCAAGAAGGACGGATTGATTATCCTACGTTATTAGAGGCGTTTACATCATAAACGTCTTTTTTATTTGCTCTTTTTTTAGAAAAAGAGTATATTATTATTAAGGCGGGACATAAAATTATGTAGCGGGACAAAAAWCGTCCAATCGCTTTTCAGGAGGAGAATGCAATGAATCAATTACTTGGAGCACAACAAAAATTGTTACCGGAAATGACTGCGCTTCTCCAAAAAAGATATCGTTTATTGATGACCATCCAGTTAACTGCTGGAATTGGTCGCAGAGCCCTTAGTGAAATCGTTCATTCAACCGAACGGGAGACAAGAAGAGAGCTTGACATTTTACGGGCACAAGGATTAATACATGTGCTTGCAAATGGAATGGAAATTACGCATGAAGGTAAAGATGTTTTAGATAGCTTGAAAAATTTAGTACACGAATGGTCTGGATTAAGTGAACTGGAAAAACAACTTGAGAAGAGTTTCAAGTTAAGTCGCGTAATCATCGTGCCTGGAGATAGCGAAAAAGAAAGTCAGGCGAAGTCATTGATTGGTCAGGAAGCTGCAAAGCAACTGGAGCAATTATCGAAAGAGCGTGATATTGTCGCTGTAACGGGTGGAAGTACGATTGCTGCCATTACGAATCACTTGTCGGTGCACATCAAACCAAAGAATCTAGTGTTTGTGGCAGCGCGGGGAGGAATCGGGGAAAATGTGGAACTGCAAGCGAATCATATTGCATCTGCATTTGCCGCACAAGCCAGTGGTACTTCCAGAACATTATACTTACCTGATCATTTAAGTGAAACCGCATATAAGACCATGATAAAAGAGCCTGTCATTAAGGAAATGATGGACTTATATGATCACACGAACATTGTCATTCATGGTATCGGTGATGCAAAAGAAATGGCAAAACGACGCAACTCAAGCCTTGAGGAACTGGATATCATTTCAGGGAAACAGGCTGTGGGAGAAGCGTTTGGATACTATTTCAATGAGCAAGGCAAAGCCGTCCATCGGATTCGGACAGTTGGAATACAATTAAAACAACTGAATCAAGTGAAGCATTTACTAGCAGTAGCCGGTGGAGCATCAAAAGCTTCTGCCATGCTTTCATATTTAAAGCATGCACCCAATCAGACCGTATTGATTACGGATGAAGGTGCAGCGAAGAAATTAACTCAACTTATGAGTAATGAAAATTAGGAGGAACTATAAATGACTTTAAAATTAGCGATTAACGGATTTGGACGTATTGGGCGAGTGGTATTCCGTGAGGCATTACAACGTGACGGAGTGGAAGTAGTAGCAATTAACGACTTAACTGATGCAGCGATGTTAGCTCATTTACTGAAATACGATTCAATTCACGGCGTTTTTGATGCTGATGTTTCTTCTGAAGGCGAATACTTAATCGTCAATGGTAAACAAGTACGTGTGTATGCAGAAAAAGACCCATCGGTATTGCCTTGGAAAGACCTTGAAATCGATATTGTAATCGAATCAACAGGAATCTTCCGTGATGAAAAAACTGCAGGCAAACATATCGAAGCGGGTGCGAAAAAAGTTATCGTTTCTTCTCCTGGTAAAGGAAGTATGCCGACATTCGTTATGGGAGTTAACCACGAGTCTTATAACGCAGATTCGGATAATGTCGTATCAAATGCTTCATGTACTACAAACAGTTTGGCACCAGTGGCAAAAGTACTTCATGAAAGCTTTGGTATCAAACGTGGGATGATGACAACAATTCATTCTTATACAAATGATCAACGTATTTTAGATTTACCACATGAAGACTACCGTCGCGCACGTGCAGCTGCTGAATCAATGATTCCAACATCAACAGGCGCTGCAGCTGCAGTTTCACTAGTTCTTCCTGAATTAAAAGGCAAATTAGATGGGATGGCTGTTCGCGTACCAACACCAAACGTATCACTTGTTGATTTAGTAGTTGAGCTTGAAAAAGATGTAACGACTGAAGAAGTAAACTCAGCACTTAAATCTGCTTCTGATAATGAACTAAAAGGTTACTTAGAATATAACGAGTTACCATTAGTATCTCGTGACTATAACGGTAACGCTGCTTCGTCAACTGTTGATGGATTATCTACAATGGTTCTTGAGAAAAACATGGTAAAAGTATTGTCTTGGTATGATAACGAAACAGGCTACTCTACTCGTTGTATCGACCTTGCATTACACATGGCTAGCAAAGGTTTATAAGACGTTTAAGTTCTTGAGCTATAGTAGCGAATATTGTCATTAACCTCTATAATATAGTAGGGTAAAAGGAACGGAGGTACCCTCCGTTCCTTATTTTTTTAATTTTTGGAGGAGGAGATTCTTCATGAAACAAAAACAGACAATGCAACAGCTGGATTTAGCAGGTAAACGCGTATTTTGCCGGGTGGATTTCAACGTCCCGATGGAAGATGGCAAAATTACTGATGATACACGCATACGTGCAGCACTTCCAACGATTAAACAATTGATGGAAAAGGGTGCGAAAGTAATTTTGGCGAGCCATATGGGCCGTCCAAAAGGAGAAGTCACTGAAGAGTTACGCTTGACTGAAGTCGGTAAACATTTAAGTGAGCTATTACATAAACCTGTTCAAAAACTGGACGAGTCAGTCGGCGCGTCGGTTGAAGAAGCAATTGCCGGAATGGAAGACGGAGACATTGTATTGCTTGAAAATGTCCGTTTCCATAAGGGTGAAGAAAAAAATGATCAACAATTGGCTGAGCAATTCGCGAAGCTCGCAGATGTGTTTGTAAACGATGCTTTTGGAGCTGCGCACCGCGCTCATGCTTCAACAGAAGGAATTGCTAAGCACATTCCAGCAGTTTCTGGTTTGTTGATGGAAAAAGAATTGGATGTACTAGGTAAAGCATTATCGGAACCCGACCGACCATTTACAGCGATTATTGGTGGAGCAAAAGTAAAAGACAAAATCGGTGTAATTGATCATTTATTGGATAAAGTGGACAACCTTATTATCGGTGGAGGCTTATCTTATACATTTTCTAAAGCACAAGGCCATGATATTGGGAAATCTTTGCTTGAAGAAGACAAAATTGATTTAGCCAAATCATTTATCGATAAAGCGAAAGAAAAAGGCGTGAATTTATTCTTGCCGATAGACGTTGTCGTTGCAAATGAATTTTCAAAAGATGCCGAAACAAAAGTTGTCGCAATTGATTCGATTCCTTCTGATTGGATGGGTCTTGATATCGGACCAAAAACAACAGCTCAATATGCGGATGTCATTGCCAATTCGAAACTGATTATTTGGAATGGACCAATGGGCGTATTTGAAATGGCACCATTTGCGGAAGGCACGAAAGGTGTTGCAAATGCTATGGCCGAAACACAGGGTTATACAGTAATCGGCGGAGGCGATTCAGCCGCAGCTGTTGAAAAATTCGATGTTGCAGAAAAAATGGATCACATTTCGACTGGTGGAGGAGCTTCATTAGAGTTCATGGAAGGTAAAGACTTACCTGGAGTCATAGCTCTGAACGATCAAAACTAAGGAGGAATTCGTATGAGAAAACCCATTATTGCTGGCAACTGGAAAATGTATAAAACGTTATCTGAAGCAAAACAATTTGCAGAAGAAGTAAAAGGGTTGGCTCCGGATTCTGTGAAAGTGGATACGGTTATTTGTGCACCTGCTCTTTTTCTGGAGTCATTGAAACAAATCGTATCGGATTCTAACGTACATGTAGGCGCACAGACGATGCACTTTGAAACAGAAGGCGCTTTTACAGGAGAAGTCAGTCCTGTCCAATTAGCGGATTTAGGTGTTGACTATGTTATTTTAGGACATTCAGAACGCCGTGAATACTTCAACGAAACAGACGAAGCGGTGAATAAGAAAGCACATGCAGCTTTTGCCCATTCTTTAACGCCAATTATTTGCGTAGGTGAAACACTCGAAGAGCGTGAAGCTGGAAACACCACATCTAAGGTTGAAGGCCAAGTAGAGAAAGCGCTTGCAGATTTAACTGAAGAACAAGTGAAACAGTCCGTCATCGCGTATGAGCCAATCTGGGCAATTGGTACAGGCAAAACTGCGACATCTGAAAACGCAAATGAAGTATGTGGCGCCATCCGTGCGAAAGTGGAGTCATTGTATGGACAATCGGTAGCAGAAGCTCTTCGCATCCAGTACGGTGGCTCTGTAAAACCTGAAAATATTGATGAATTGTTAAGAATGGAGCATATTGATGGAGCTCTAGTAGGTGGGGCAAGCTTACAGCCTTCTTCTTTCCTGAAATTGTTGGAGGCTGGTGCCAATGTCTAAATCACCAGTTGCCTTGATTATTCTTGACGGTTTTGCACTACGTAATGAAGTTTTTGGCAATGCAGTGGCACAAGCGAAAAAGCCGAATTTCGATCGCTATTGGAATCAATATCCCCATGCATCGTTGATTGCGGCGGGAAATTCAGTAGGACTTCCTGAAGGTCAAATGGGCAATTCAGAAGTTGGGCATCTAAATATTGGAGCAGGACGGATTGTTTATCAAAACTTGACCCGTATCCATAAATCGATTTCCGATGGCGATTTCTATGACAACGCTGCATTTTTAGAAGCCATTGAACACGTTAAAGTACATGGCTCAAAATTACATTTGATGGGCTTATTATCGGACGGAGGAGTCCATTCACATTATGAACATTTGTTTGCTCTGTTAATGGTGGCGAAGAAAAATGGACTGGATGAAGTTTTTGTTCATGGATTCCTCGATGGGCGAGATGTCGGACCTACAACAGCCATCAACTATATTGAAAAAACAGAGCGTCAAATGGCGGAAATCGGAATCGGTAAGTTCGCAACCATAAGTGGACGTTATTTTGCAATGGACCGCGATCGTCGCTGGGAGCGAGTAGAGAAAACATATCGTGCACTCGTCGATGGTGTAGGTGAAACAGCTGCGTCAGCCGTGGCTGGAGTACAGGCTTCCTACGACAGTAACGTCGTGGATGAGTTTGTATTGCCGACTGTTATTGAAGATCATGGACAACCAGTTGCAACGATCGATTCACAGGACGCGGTCATTTTCTTCAATTTCAGACCTGACCGTGCGATTCAATTATCGTCTATTTTTACCAATCCAAGATGTGAAACAACATTTCCTTTAAGCGTGAAGCATCCAACAGATTTGAAGTTTGTGACTTTTACTGCTTACAGTGATGAAGTTGTGGCTACAGTTGCTTACGAAAGTGATAACTTACTGAACACGGTCGGAGAAGTTCTTTCAGCAAATGGAAAAACACAATTACGCATTGCTGAAACAGAAAAATATCCACATGTAACTTTCTTTATGAGTGGCGGACGGGAAGAACGGTTCCCTGGTGAAGAACGAATCCTCATCAATTCACCGAAAGTGGCGACATACGATTTACAACCAGAAATGAGCGCTTATGAAGTAACGGATGCATTATTGCAGGCAATTGACTCCGATCGATTTGATGGAATCATACTAAACTTTGCCAATCCGGATATGGTGGGGCATAGTGGCATGCTCGAACCGACGATTCGTGCAATCGAAGTGGTTGACGAATGTTTAGGTCGAATTGTGGATGCCTTGCTAGCTAAAGGTGGAGCGGCCATTATCACAGCAGATCATGGAAATTCTGACGAGGTCTTAACGGTCGAAGGAGCACCGATGACTGCACACACGACAAATCCGGTGCCGGTCATCGTCACGAAATCAGGCGTTGCATTACGAGAAGATGGCATTTTAGCCGATTTGGCGCCAACCATGTTACACTTATTAGGAATTAATCAACCACCTGAAATGACAGGTGAAACATTAGTGAAAGCTGAGGAGATTTAAACATGCCAATTATTACACAAGTACAAGCTCGCGAAGTATTGGATTCACGTGGTAATCCCACAATCGAAGTAGAAGTATTCACGGAAAGCGGCGCATTCGGCCGTGCAATCGTACCTTCTGGTGCTTCCACTGGTGAACATGAAGCCGTTGAACTTCGTGATGGAGACAAAGGTCGCTACCTTGGTAAAGGTGTGTTAAAAGCTGTTGAAAACGTTAACGATATCATTGCAGCTGAAATCGAAGAGAACTTCTCTGTTTTGGATCAAGTATCGATCGATCAGGCGATGATTGAATTAGATGGTACTGACAATAAAGGGAAACTTGGCGCTAACGCAATTCTTGGTGTATCAATTGCTGCTGCTCATGCTGCTGCAGATTACTTGGATATTCCACTTTATCAATACTTGGGTGGATTCAACGCGAAGCAACTTCCAGTTCCGATGATGAACATCCTTAACGGTGGAGCACACGCAGATAACAATGTTGATATCCAGGAATTCATGGTTATGCCTGTTGGAGCAGAATCTTTCCGTCATGCACTACGTATGGGTGCTGAAATTTTCCATAGCCTGAAATCCGTGCTACATGAAAAAGGATTGAACACTGCAGTTGGTGATGAAGGTGGATTTGCACCGAACTTAGCTTCTAATGAAGAAGCTCTTACAACAATCTTGACTGCTATTGAAAAAGCAGGTTACAAACCTGGTGAAGAAGTTTTGCTTGCAATGGACGTAGCTTCTTCTGAGTTCTTTAATAAAGAAGACGGTAAATACCACTTGGCTGGCGAAGGCATCGTGAAAACATCTGAGGAAATGGTTGCTTGGTATGAAGAGCTTTGCAATAAATACCCAATCGTTTCAATCGAAGATGGTTTGGACGAAAACGACTGGGCAGGTCATAAATTACTGACTGAGCGTTTGGGCGACCGCGTTCAATTAGTAGGAGACGACTTGTTTGTAACGAATACAACGAAACTTTCACGCGGAATCGAAGAAGGCGTTGGCAACTCAATCTTAATCAAAGTTAACCAAATCGGTACATTGACTGAAACATTTGATGCGATCGAAATGGCGAAGCGTGCTGGATATACTACTGTTATTTCACATCGTTCAGGTGAATCTGAAGATGCAACGATTGCTGATATCGCAGTTGCAACAAATGCAGGCCAAATCAAAACGGGTGCACCATCACGTTCTGACCGTGTGGCAAAATACAACCAATTGCTTCGTATTGAAGATCAATTGTATGACACTGCAAAATATTTAGGACTAAAAACGTTTTATAACTTGAAAAAATAATTGGAAAGCCGCACATCTTTTTAAAAAGGTGTGTGGCTTTTTTTTTGGATTTTTTAAAGAAATAGGTGTTTATCGTACATTTGCGCTAGTAATTTCTATTCTCTGACTAACTTAAAGCGCCATCCTGGAATTAGATTCAGTCCATTATGCGATAGGTTATTTTCGAATCTCTCCAGCAAACTATGGAGTCAAACTACATAGGTGCTATACATATTTCTACAAGATTCTATCATATTATCAAATA
The DNA here is from genome assembly GCF_056401595.1 of Paenisporosarcina sp. P4_E4_2. Classification (NCBI taxonomy): domain Bacteria; kingdom Bacillati; phylum Bacillota; class Bacilli; order Caryophanales; family Caryophanaceae; genus Paenisporosarcina; species Paenisporosarcina sp. P4_E4_2. The sequence continues at coordinate 8,060 of NZ_JBFUJC010000124.1, forward strand.
ATCTGACAGAATTCTTATTCTATTTCTCTTAACTTATTGTGCTTATCTCTATTATTTGGTAAAATAGTTATTGTTGTGATGTTTCTGATCGGAGGTGGAACAAATGCATGCGTTTTTACTGACTTTACTCGTCATCGTTTCGCTAGCATTAATCGTTGTTGTGTTGTTACAATCAGGGAAAAGTGCAGGTTTATCAGGTGCCATCTCTGGCGGAGCTGAGCAACTTTTCGGTAAGCAAAAAGCAAGAGGTATTGATCTTGTCTTGCACCGTGTGACGATTGTATTAGCAGTATTATTTTTTATTTTGGCAATTGCCGTAACAAAATTATAATCAACAAATACGAACCGCCTGAC